>NZ_JAYESN010000116.1:0-11954 GCF_034860625.1 Lamprobacter sp. | reverse complement strand
TCTTCAGCGGTTTGATCGATCTTTTGCCCGGCTTCTTCGGCCGGTCCCTGTTGCTCACAGCCTGCGATTCCGAACACAGCAGACAGCAGGATCAACACGAAAAGACGCTGCAATGCGCTTGGCGCCGAGCCACGCACGGGGCTGACTAGAGAACGGCTTCTCTCTTTCATGGTTATTTCTCTGTGTTGACGATAAAAAGACGGGTGTTCAGATCAGCAACCTCCGCTAGAGGTTGTCCTTGACCTCTTGCTCAACGTCCCCAACACCCGCTTGGACCTTGCCAGCTTCCTTTTGGATCTTGCCCTTCAGCTCCAACTCCTCGTTGCCGGTCATCTTGCCGGTCGCTTCCTTCACCGCGCCTTTCGCTTCTTCGTAATGGCCTTTGACTTGCTTTTTGTTCACGAGACTCTCCGATACGTTCAGTGGATTGTGGACCCGCGTGGGGTGCTATTCCCCATCGCTCAAATGACAGACTACGCGTGAAACTGGATACAGTCGGTGCGGCATGACACATAAGCGGGAACAAGTTCTCCGCGACGATCGTTACTCAGTGCTCGGCCATGCCCAGTGATCAACCTCTTCTGGTGGCAAAGCCAGTCAGTCACCCGTCGAGCACCCAGCGACTTCCCGGGTTCAGCCATCCTGTAACAGATTCCGCAGATCGGTGATCGCGGCACTGACCCGCGAGACGTAGGAAGCACTGACCAGCGAATGATTACCCATTGGCCCATAGCCAGTGCCATTGAGGATGAGTGGACTCCAGATGGTGTTCTGCGTATTCTTCAATTCGCGCGTGATCTGCTTCATCGAGACAGCGGCGCCCTTATCATCCAACACTGGGGCAAAGTCGATCGCCATCGCCTCCAGGATATGCAGTAGTGCCCAGCTATACCCGCGCGCCTCGAAGAAGATATCGTCAATCTTCATCCAAGGCGTTTTGGTTTCCTGCTGAGTGGACGCCGGTGTCGACTGACTGGCCTTGGGCTCGCCGACCATGGGGTCATCGAGATGATCCTGACCAACCGCGAAGGAGAGACGCTGCGCGAGACTGCCGAGGCGCTTTGAGACCACCTCCAAGTAGTTGGCGAGATTGTCGGCACGGGCATAGAACTGGGCCTCTACAACCCCGCTATCAGAGAGTCCATCGTGATAGCGATAGAGCGCGTCGATGCCTGTGCGGTACTCCGATTCACTCGAGGGCAGAATCCAGGAGTTCGATTGGTAGTTCGATTGCGGTTGCGCGATCTCCAGATCCTTGTTCTCGACCGACTGAGACTGGGAGCGGCTAAAGTCGTTGCGCAGGGCGTTGGTCAAATCACGCCAGGCGGTCAAGGCACCGAATTCCCAATTGGGAATGTTATCCAGAAACATGCCAGGTGGGGTGGCATCGTTGGTGAGATAGCCGCCGGGCTTATCGAGCAAGGTCTCGCCGATGCGAATGGCCGTGGCCGTGGTGGCCAAACCCGTCACCAGTTTGCCCTTATCCTCAGTTGCCAGAGACAGCGCTTGTTCGCGCACGTCATACACCCCTGGCGATCGCGACCAATAGATACCCAGGATAGTGACGACAATGAGATAGGTGATCAGGAAGAGCCCAGCGGTCCACCAGATACCCTTCTCCTTCCAGGTTCTTGGGTGGTAGTAGGTGGCAACCTTGGCGACTCTTTTCGTCAGGGCCTCCTTTTTCGAGATGATGTCAGCATTCATTGTGTTCTCCTGTTCCACTCAACTAGCCGATCCGTATCGACGACAGCGGAGCGATGAGCCCAAAGACCGATAGCAGCCAAAGGATCACGATGATCACGACGACCACATTTAGGATCTTTTTGATCTTTCCGTCCATTGGTAGATAGTTGTTGATGAGCCAGAGGATCAATCCAACGACGACGAGTGTGACAATTAATGTAATCAAAGGCATGATGCTTCTCCTGTGAAACGACTCGCATTGGGTAAGCATCACCATAGCGCGGACCATCACAAGCGTCTGTTCGCTAGCGTACTGAACGCGGGGCGCAGCAAGCGTATTGCTGTGCACCACGGCTGATCGGCCCATCACCAAACAACCCGGAGAAGGCGCATGCACATGGACACTGTGAAGACACCTCGCCAGCTGGATAATCGGCTCTTAGCGGCACTGCCCGACCATGACCAAGGACGGATACTGTCGAACTGCGAGTGCATCGAGCTGCATCGTGGCGAGGTGCTCAGCGAGCCCGGCGAGCGAATCCACGCGGTCTATTTCCCGACGAACGCTGTTGTGTCCCTCGTGACCCGGCTCGCCGACCACCCTGGCTTGGAGGTTTGGCTGATCGGTCGTGAAGGCATGATCGGGGCGCCCTTGGTCCTAGGCGTCGGTCTGACACGGCTTCACACCCTGGTACAGGGTGCGGGGCCAGCATGGCGCATGAGCGCCGAGGCCTTCGGCGAGGCGCTGCACCAGAGCGATGCCCTGCAGCGGACGCTCGAGCGCTATCTGGCCGTGTTGATGAGTCAGGCGGAGCGGATGGTGGCTTGCACCCGATTTCATGTCATTGAGGCACGCCTCGCCCGCTGGCTGTTGATGTCGCAGGATCGCGCGCACTCGAACCGCTTCCATGTCACCCACGAGGTGCTGGCCGCCATGCTCGGCGTGCGCCGCGCCGGCGTCACCCGGGCCGCGATGCTGCTGCAAGGATCGCGGCTCATCGACTACCGCCGCGGCGATGTCACCATCCTCGACCGCGCCGGCCTATTGGCCGCCGCCTGCGACTGTTATGAGGCAATGGCGGCGATCGACGAGCAGTTCATGGACCACAGGGCGGTTCCATAAAAACGGCCCCAGCTCGCTGTTTGTACGCTATGGTACAGATCGACCCAGATCAGCCGCGGTGGGGTCGGCACGCCACGTCGCCCCGCCTCTAACCACGCTCATCCGTTCTGTTGCTTATGACCACCGCGCCCTCGCCCGCATCGCCCCACCAAAATCACCTGCTCGACGCCCTGCCCAAGGCAGAGTACGAGCAAATGCTGAGCAACCTTGAGCCGATCTCGCTCGCGCTCGGCCAGGTCATCTACGAGTCTGGCGAGGGCTTGAGCCATGTGTATTTTCCGACCACCGCCATCGTCTCACTGCTGTATG
The DNA here is from genome assembly GCF_034860625.1 of Lamprobacter sp. Lineage (NCBI taxonomy): Bacteria > Pseudomonadati > Pseudomonadota > Gammaproteobacteria > Chromatiales > Chromatiaceae > Lamprobacter > Lamprobacter sp. Next base: position 8,836 of record NZ_JAYESN010000116.1, on the reverse strand, counting down.
TGATGGAGAACGGCGCCTCGGCCGAGATCGCCGTGGTCGGCAACGAGGGCATCGTCGGCATCGCCCTCTTCATGGGCGGAGAAACCATGCCGAACCGGGCCGTGGTGCAGAGTGCGGGCCTGGCCTACCGACTGAAAGGACCGCTGCTGAAGCGCGAATTCGCCCGCTTTGGCGGCCGCCGCCAAGGCAGCTTGCAGCCGCTGCTCCTGCGCTACACCATGGCATTACTGACGCAGATGGCGCAAACCGCCGTCTGCAATCGCCACCATACGATCGACCAACAGCTCTGCCGCTGGCTGCTGCTCAGCCTGGACCGCCTGCCGTCGAACAAGTTGGACATGACCCAGGAGCTGATCGCCAACATGCTCGGCGTGCGGCGCGAGGGCGTCACCGAGGCCGCCGGGCGTTTGCAGAGCGCCGGCCTGATCCGCTACAGCCGCGGACACATCGAGATCCTGGACCGGCCAGGGTTGGAGGCCCGGGTCTGCGAATGCTACGAGGTGGTGCGGCGCGAGTTCGAGCGCCTGCTTCCAGAACGGACGCTGTCCTAATCCAGCATCGGTTCTGCGGGTCGCCCAAGCAGATACCCCTGTCCCCAATCGACCCCCAGCTCCAGCAATTGCTCACGGGTCTCCTCGGACTCGATGCGCTTCACCAGCGTGATCAGGCCCATGTCTTGGGCCGCATGCTGGAGGCTGCTGAGGACCGTGCGGGCACGCGCTGACTCGCGTGCCTGCCGCACCAGACCGGCGTCCAGCTCGACGAACTTGATCGGCAGGGCGGCGAGGAACCGAAAACCACCCGCCTCGCCGCCGCAGCGCCCGAGCGCGAGCTGACAACCCAGCTCAAGCAAGGGCGCCAGCGCCTTGGCCACCTGCGCGGTACTGGTCGCGACCTGTTCCTCGGCGATCGTCAGCACCACTGGCGGCGCGCGCCCGAGCAAGGCCGACAGACGACTCAAGGCATCCGCCAGCCGGCTGATCTCCTGCGGATGCAGCAACAGATCACCGGACAGATTGACGAAGGACAGCAGCGCCGGATCAAGCGCCGGCGCTGCGGTCTGCAGCCGCTCGATCACGGTATCCAGCAACAGGGCGTCGATCTTGTGCATCAGTCCGAGCTGCTGGGCAACGCTGAGGAAGGCGCCGGCGGCCAGGTTGCCGTGCTCGGGATCGATGATCCGCGCCAGCGCCTCCTCGCCAACCAGCTGCTGATCGCTGAGCGCGACGATGGGCTGAAAGGCTGGCCGAATCGCGGTGAGACGTAATGCATCCTGCAACTGCACGGCAATCGAGATCGCCCGTTGGCCGGCCTCGTTGCCATCAAACACCACCCGGTTGCGGCCGGCATCCTTGGCCCGATAGAGCGCCGCATCGGCGCGGGCGATCATCTCGCTCGGGTCATCATTGGCCGCACGCGAGCAGGCGAGTCCGGCGCTCAGGGTGACCTGGATCTCACCGGAATCGGTCATGATCGGCTCCGCGCTCACGCTCACACGCATGCGCTCAATGCTCTGCACCGCTTGCGCCACGGTGGTATCCGGGATCAGCGCGATCATCTCCTCGCCACCCCAGCGGCCGATCCAGTCGCCCTGGCGCAACCCCCTGTGCAACCGTCCGGCGACGACCCGCAACACCTCATCACCGGCGGCGTGACCGTAGGCATCATTGACCAGCTTGAAGTGATCCAGATCCAGGATCGCCAGGCAATAGGGCATGTCGGCACGGGTCGCCTGGCTGCGGATGCGCTCGATCGCCCGCCACATCCCGCGCCGATTCAGCAAGCCGGTCAACTCATCATGATCGGCCAGATGGGCTAGCTTGAGCTCGGCCTCGCGCCGGCGCGTGACCTCGAAATGGGTGCCGGCCAGCTCCAGCCCGCCGAGCGCTGGATCACGGGCAAAGACGCGGGCGCGATCCAGTATCCAGACCCAATGACCGACCCGATGACGCACCCGATACTCGGACTCGAAGCGATCCAGTTCCGCCTCGAGCACTGGCCGCAGCCGGGCCACGACCCGTTCACGGTCATCCGGGTGCACCATCGCCAGCCAGTCGGACCAGTTGAGCTTCAGGTCGCCCGGCCGGTAGCCGAGCATGTCGTAAAAGCGTTCATCGCCATGCACCCGGCCTGCTGGCAGCGCGGCGCTGTAGGTGCCGATATCGCCGCCTTCGACGGCCAGGTTGAGCCGCTGCCGGACCTCGTCGCGCTCGTCCTCGGCCTGGCGCATCTCGGTGATGTCAATCAAGGTGGTCAGGCAGCGAGACTCCCCATCGGCGCTGCGGTGCGCGCGGCTGTCGAAACGCAGCCTGCGCGATGGCCCTGCCGCCGTGGACTGGAGCTTGATCTCGGTGGTGATGGAGGTCTCCTCCAGCTCCGCGAACACGGCGCGCAAGTGAGCGAACAACAGCGCGCTATTGCCGTTCACCAGAAAACTGCTCAGCGGGTGATCGAGGAGACTGCTGCGCTCGCGTCCCAACAGCTTGGCAGCGGTCAGATTCAATGAGCGAATGAGGCCGTTGTGATCGAGCGTCAGATAGCCAACCGGGGCAAAATCATAGAGTTCCGCGTAGCGATGGTGGCTGTCCTCGAGTTCGGCCTGTGCCTGGCGGAGGTCTCGGTTCTGGATCTCGAGTTCGATCTGATGGAGCTGAAGATCGTGCAGCAGTTGCTGCGTTGCATCACTGTCATCGCTGTTCAGCGCCGCCTCTGCCTCAGCCAAGAGACGGATCAGCTCCGACCGGCTAGGCTGGTGGTGTCCGCTCATCGCTGTTCCGAGTCCTAAAATGAGATTTATCGTTTGAGTATAGGCACCGCTCGAGCAGCAAGCGGTTTTTATTTTCACGCTGTTCCGCCGCATTGAGCGCCGCGGCCGGGCGTCTCAGGGTTTGGGCGCCCTGCGCTGCTCCAGTGTGGGCAAAGCAGCTGCGGCAAGCAAACGCGGGATGAAAACCAGGATGGCGCCCTCGATGCGATGGTCGATGGTCTTGTACGGACGGATGCGCACCGCGTAGAGCTGTCCATCCCCATCCTCGATCTCGAGCAGGTGCGGGCGCTTATGGTCGATGACCTCGTGCACCAGCCGTTCCAGATCGGGGATCACGACCTCCGACTTGATGTGGCTGAGGCGCCGACCAACGTCCGCCGGGATCAGATTGAGCAGGGCCTCGGCCGGCTCAGTGAACTGGCGGATGCTGAGATCGGCGTTCAAGATCAGGATCGGCAGCTCGACGCTGGAGAGCAGATTGACCAGATCGTTGTTGGTCTGCGCCAGCTCGCGATTACGGTTTTCCAACTCGTCGTTGACCGTGGCCAGCTCCTCATTGGTCGACTGCAGCTCTTCCTTCGCCGTTTCCAGCTCCTCGTTCGCGCTCTGCAGCTCTTCGTTGGCGGACTGCACCTCCTCGTTGGCGGCGCTAAGCGCCTCGTTGGTGCCCTCTTGCGCCTCGATGATCGACTGCATCGAGACCCGCGTGCTGTTCAGCTCGCGCTCCAATTCGGCTTGGTAGCGCAGCAACTCGCGCATGGTCGCGGCATCGGCGCCGGTGACCTTGTCGACGCGATCCATCCGCTCGCCCGGCGCGCGTTGGCCCGCCGCCAGCGCTGCGGCAATGCGCTCCTCGGCGGCGGCGCTGACAGCCCGGGGCTCGAACAGGACGATCAGATTGTTTTCACTGCGCACGGCGCCGCCGAGCGCAAGCACTTGGATATCGACCCGCTGCTCCCGGCCCTGCACCCGCAGGCGCACATTCTCCTTGCGTTGCTCGCCCCCGGCTTTGGTCGCGGCATGGATCGCGGCACGCAGCTCAACCACCAGATCCGGATGCGCCAGCTTATAAAGATTGAGCGTCGCCGTGCCGGCGCTCGGCTCGATGTAGGGCCAGGTGCGACCGAGAAACCGCAGAATCCACTGGCCGGGGTCGATCACCACGCCGACCGGCACATAGTGCTCTAACAGACGCTGCTCGGTCTCCCGATTGAGATCGTAGACCCGAGTCTCCGGTCCCGGCGGGTCGGTCCTGGCCGGCTCCTCCGGCGGACCTTTGCTGCGCGACAGCCACGCATTCATCGGCTCGGTGGCCACCGATTTCTTCCGATAGAGCTTGGCTTGCTTGTCGTGCAGGGCGAACAAGGCCACCTGGCTGCCAACGCTCTCGGAGGCGCCGAGCAGCAAGAAGCCCTGTGGCTGCAGGGCGTAGTGGAACAGCTGCAAGACCTTCTGCTGCAGCCGCGGCTGCAGGTAGATGAGCAGGTTGCGACAACTGAGCAGATCGATGCGCGAGAACGGCGGATCGCGGGTGACGTCTTGCAGCGCGAAGATGCAGCGTTCTCGAATCGGCTTCGAGACCTGGTAGCCCTTGGCGACGCGCTGAAAATAGCGCTTGAGCCGCGCTGGCGAGACCTCGCCGGCGATGCTCGGCGGATAGATGCCGGCGCGTGCCGTCTCGATCGCCTCGTCGTCGACATCGCTGCCGAAGAGCTGGATGCTCGGCATGCTCGTCTCCGCTTCCAGGTACTCATCAAGCGCGATGGCGATCGAATAGACCTCCTGCCCGGTGGAGCAGCCGGGCACCCAGATGCGTAGCGGTCGATCCGACGAACGCCCGCCCAGCAACGCGGGAAAGGCGATCTGCTCCAGCGCCACAAAGCTCTCGACATCGCGAAAGAAGCCAGTGACATTGATCAGGATGTCATGGAAGAGCGCATCGATCTCCTTCGCATCATGCTGCAACAGTTGGATATAGCGGGCGCTGCTGTCGAGCTTGTGCAGCAGGATGCGCCGCGCGAGCCGGCGCCGGATGGTGGTCTCCTTGTAGGCGGAAAAGTCATGACCGCTGCGCGCGCGCAGCAGGATGAAGATCTTGTTCAGCTCGGCCGGGCTGGCGGCGACCCAGTCCTCCGGGGCATGCGTGGTCAGCTCCGGGCGCAACAGCGGATGCTGCGCCAAGCGGCCGAGTTCGCGCGCGATCTCGGCGGGCGGCAACACGAAATCCACATAACCGGCGGCCACCGCATTCGCCGGCATGGCATCGTATTCGGCGCTATCGCGATCCTGGGCAAAGGTGATGCCGCCGGCCTCCTTGATGGCGCGACAGCCAAGGCTGCCATCCGAAGCGGTCCCCGACAGCACCACGCCGATCGCCTTGCTGCCGCGATCGCTGGCCAAGCTGCTGAAGAACAGATCGACCAGGTTGTAGGCGCGCCCCTGCTCGCCGCCCTCGGGCAGCACCACCAGCTGATTGTGCAGCAGGCTCAGCCGCTGCCCGGGGGCGATCGCATAGACCTGATTCGGCGCCAACGACAAACCATCCTTGGCCAGTTGGATCGGCAGCGGACAGTCTTTGACGAGCAGCTCGACCAGGAGCGAGGAATGGGTCGGATCGAGATGTTGGATCAGTACAAAGGCCATGCCAGTCTCCGACGGCAGCGCCTGCAACAGCGCCTTGAACGCCGCCAAGCCGCCGGCCGAAGCGCCGATCCCGACCACCGGAATGTCCGCGTGCGCGTCTCCCCGACGGCATGGATCTGACGAGTCGGACGGCTCCGCTCGGTCCGCCGGTCCTGGCTGAAGGTGATCTGTTGTCATCGCTGTGCCTAAAGGGTTCCGGTGATCGGTGGGGCCGCCCGAGTATACGCAGTCAAGCTCGGCGGCCGTGATCGGTCGGGCGGATCGCTGGTCGGAGCCCGCGCCGGGCTCAAGGGATTCGGATACAGCCCGCTGAAGATGCCGATATACTCAGCCCATGAGTCTCGACCACGCCATCGATGTGTATGACCCCAAGCAGCTCGACAGCCTGACCAAGGACGAGTTGGAGGCGCTGCCCTGCGGCACCATCCGGGTCGATGAGACTGGCGTCATCCTGTTCTACAGCCGCACCCAGAGCGCCATCACCCAACGCGATCCACCGGCCGTGCTCGGGCGCAATTTCTTCACCGATGTCGCGCCCTGCACCGTGGTGCCGGAGTTCTACGGGCGCTTCCGGCGCGGCGTGCTGAGCGGCGACCTCTGCACCAGCTTCGAGTTCGTGTTCGATTTCGAGATGCAGCCGGTGCAGGTGCAGATCACCATGCGCGCCTCGGAGCGCCCAGGGGAGTTCTGGATCATCGTCGAACCCCTGCACAAGCTGCGCAGCCACGATGCCCATGCCGCCGAACGGCTGCTCACCGATCAGGAGGGCGAGCAGCCGGTCCAGCTGTCGGCGGCCTCGTTCGATTTTTCCCTGTGCGATCGCGAGCCGATCGCCACCTGCGCGACCTTGCAGCCGTTCGGTGTGCTGCTGGTGCTCGATCCGGCCAGCCTGCGCATCGAGGCCTGCAGCGCCAACACCGCGATGTACTTGGGCATGGAGCCAGACGCCCTGCTCGACCAGCCGCTGCAGCAGTTCCTGGCCGAGGATGCCGCCGGCATCATCGCCGCCCTGGGCCGCGATGACAGCGCGGCCGAGTCCGCGCGACTGTTGACGCCCTCTCAGTTCCGGCTGCGCTGGTCCGGCGTTGAGCTGCCGCTGGACGCGCGCCTGCACGATTGGCATGGGCGCCTCCTGCTCGAGTTGGAACCCGATGGCGAGATGGCCATGGATGAACGGATGCGCGGTTTTGACTTGGCCGCCTTCCAGCGCCTGCTGCGCAACAGCGAGGAGGCGACGCCCGCCTGCCAGCTCGCGGTCGACTCACTGCGCTATCTGACCGGATTCGAGCGCGTGGTCGCCTATCGCTTCGAACCCAACCAGGATGGCGTGGTGATTGCCGAGAGCATCGCGCCGGGGACCTGGCCCTCGATCCTCGGCCTGCGCTATCCGGCCACGGACATCCCGCGCCAAGCGCGCACGCTCTACGCCCAGACCCCGCTGCGCTACGCGCCGAGTCGCGATCATGCCGAGGTGGCGTTGCTGAGCCGTTCCCTGGCGCCCAACAGCATTGATATCGGCATCGCGCAACTGCGCGCCCAATCACCGATCCATCGCAATTACCTCAAGCGCTTTGGGGTCAACGGCTCGATGTCGCTATCCCTGATGGACGATCAGCGCCTGTGGGGGCTGATCATCTTCCACAACCGCGCACCGCATCCCGTCACGCCGCATGTGCGCAAGCGCCTGATCGAGCTTGCTGGCTGTCTCTCCGGGCGGCTGTCGCTGATCGAGGAGCGCAGCCACAACCGCGCCCGTGAGCAAGGCATCGCCAAGGTCAACGCCATCGTCGGCGAGATCAACATCGAGCAGCCGTTCCCGGACAACCTGGTCGGCAAGGCCGGCATGCTCTGCAGACTGCTTGGCGCCGACATGGTGCAGATCTATCATCATGGCCGCCCGCTGTTCATCGGCCAGGACTGTCATCTCAGCGCGGACCAGATTCAGGCCCTGCTGGCCTTCTTGCGCAGCCGGCCAGGCGCAACCTGGAGCACCGACTGCCTGTCCGCCGAGTTCGAGCCGGCCGCAGCCTATCCGGAGCAGCTCGCCGGGGTGCTGGTGATCTACCTCGACGAGCAGCGTGAGCACTGCCTGCTGTTTGGCCGCAAACGCCTCAGCTATAGCGTCGATTGGGGCGCCGAGCCCGGCTCGCTGCCGTTCCTCGACGAGGCACGAGCACGGCCGCTCGGCTGGCCCAACCGGACCTTCCAGACCTGGCGCGAGGAACGCACCCATCATGCGCTCGCCTGGTCCGCCACCGAACTGGCCACCGCCAAGGCACTGAAGACCTTACTCCAGCAGGTGATCGTCGCCCACGTGGCGCATTTTGAGCGGCTCGCGCAATCGCTCGCCAGCCAACGCGACGCGCTGCAACGCTCGCGCGAGGAGATGCGCCATCGCGCCCTCCACGACAGCCTCACCGGACTGCCCAATCGGGCCTATTTTCGCGACGCCCTGTTGCAGCAGATCGAGCGCTGCTGGAGCGATGGGCGTCTGTTCGGCGTCGCCCTGCTCGATATCGATCATTTCAAGATCATCAACGACACCCTGGGACACGATCAAGGCGACCTGCTGCTGTGCGCGGTGGCGCAACGCCTTCTCGACAGCCTGCCGCCACCGGCGCTGGTGGCGCGGCTCGGGGGCGATGAGTTTGCGCTCCTGCTGCCGCAATCCGATGCCGGCGATGCCTTGCGCCAAGCCAATCGGTTGATCGAGCAACTGCGTCAGCGGATCGATGTCGACGACAACAACTTCTCCATCACCGGCTCTTTAGGTCTCACCATCGGTGACAAACACGCTGACCCCAGCGAGCTGCTCAAACAGGCCGATCTGGCCCTGTACCGGGCCAAGGAAGCCGGTCGCAACTGCGCCCGGCTGTTCGACAGCAGCCTGCAGACCGAAGCGCTAGCACGGCTCGCGATCGATCGCGCCGTTCTCGGGCGCTCGCCCGCGTTGGCGATCGAGCTGATGCTGCAGCCGCAATACCCCATCTGCAGCACCCAGACCGGCCAACGCTTCGAGGTGCTGTCCCGCTGGCGCGGCCAAAACGGCGAGCTGATCATGCCGGGGGACTTCATCCCCGCCGCCGAGCGCAACGGCTTGATTCGCGCGGTGACGGGAGTGGTTGTGCGCCAGACCCTCCGGCTGCTGAAGGCCTGCCTGGAGCGCGGCGAGGAGGACGTCGTTTTGGCGGTGAATATCTCCGCCAGCGACCTCGAGGCGCAGAACTTTGCCCATCATCTGATCCAGGATCTGCATACGCTGGATGTGCCACCAGAGATGCTGACAGTCGAGATCACCGAATCGATGCTGCTGCGCATGACCCCGGGCGTCAAGACCGCGCTTGAGCGGCTCGCGCGCAGTGGCATTGGGCTGGCGCTCGACGACTTCGGCACCGGCTTCAGCTCGATGCTCTATCTGCGCGAGCT
>NZ_JAYESN010000115.1:0-11959 GCF_034860625.1 Lamprobacter sp. | reverse complement strand
CCGTGGCCTGCCACGCTCAGACACCGCCCGACTGCGCGAAGTCCTTGATGATATCGAGCATGCGCTGGCCGCCGGAGCCAGCCACAACGCCGTGCTTGAGACATTGCACAGCCAAGGCTTCAGCCTGACGCTCTCCAGCTTCCAGAGCACACTTGCTCGCTTGCGCAGAGAGCGGCGGGCGGCCTGAACTCGGTCATCAGAACGCCGTTGTCGATCATCATCCAACGGGTCGTGCAAGCCTTCCATTGAGTCGACAATGCGAATGCATTACCATGCATCGCATCAACGGCTTCAGTCAGAGAGCGCCATGTCCACTACCCTTGAAGCGGAATCCACACTGACCGCCCGCTACCAAACCACGGTGCCGGAAACCGTGCGCCGCGCGCTTCAGCTCAGCAAGCGTGACAAGATCCACTATCGCATCCGCGCCAACGGCGAGGTCGTTCTGACCCGCGCTGAGCCCGATGAGGGCGATGATCCTGTGCTCGCTGCGTTCCTTGGTTTCCTGGAGCGCGATCTCGCCCACCATCCTGAACACCTGCAGGCGGTGGATGCCGGGCTCGTCGAACGACTTCAGGGGCTGGTTGGTGATGTCGACATCGATCTCAATGAGGCCCTGCCGGATGAGGACGAATGAGTTCGGCCCAGTCCGCAAGTGTGGTCATCAACGGCTGGACGCTCTTTGCGCATCCGCTCTTCCTGGCTCAACTTGAAGCCTTGGCGCAGCAGGTTGACGCCCTGAAGCAGAAGGACCCTTCTGGGTATCACAAGAAAAATGCCAGCAAGCGCCTGGCGGCGATCACCAAGCTGGCCTTCGAGGTGGTCCCGCAAGATCCAACCCGGCCTGAGTATCGCCAAGGTGGCACGCTTGGCGAAGCGCACAAGCATTGGTTCCGGGCCAAGTTCTTCCAGCAGTACCGCCTCTTTTTCCGCTACCACGCGCAAGCCAAGATCATCGTCTTCGCGTGGGTTAACGATGAGAAGACGAAACGCGCTTACCAGAGCAGTAACGATGCCTATCGAGTATTCCGCAAGATGCTAGAAAGCGGCCATCCACCCGATGACTGGAGCCAGTTGCTCGATGAGGCTCGGGTTGAAGATCAGCGCTTGCAGCGGTTCATCGATCGTGGGGTGCCTTAGTTCGATCAGTGCTAACCTGATCCCTCGCGCGATCGATATCCTTTCCCTGCCCCTGTGGCAGCTCGTTTGGCCTCCTCTCTCGGGGCTTTAAGCCATGTTTCTCGATCCTTTCCACGGGGCCGAAGATGGCAAGCTGCGCATCTCCGCGCTCGGGGACCAACAACATCCCTCTTCGTCTGGACGAGCAGCTCCCTTTCTCAACGAGGTAGTGGTCATGGCCGGCTGTCGGTCTAGCAGAAACGAAAAAGCCCTGCCTTTCAGCAGGGCTCTTACCATCACTGAACCCGTCGGCACGTTAGCACCGGGGGCTTCGCCGGCTTCAGAAGGCTGGGCCTTCAATCACAGCGGGACTTCTCAGTCCTTGTGTTGCCGGAAGTCTTGCGACTCTGATGGGCGGACAGGGCGCAACTTGGATGGTAGCAGTTTCTGACTTGTGGGCACCAGATTTGCAGCCCGTACTCCTTCTCATCCCAGCCGCGAACCGATGAGTGGACACCAAGGGGCGCTTAGGCGTCCTGGGTTGAGTTTCCCTCCAACGCTGATAAGTCGCGGAGTAAGCCCATGCCGTTATCGCTGGGGCTTCATTCGTTCTGGGGCAAATCGAGAAGCGGGCGCTATTGCGAACATCGCAACGCCAGAAAAAGTGAAGGCCCGCCCTAAAAGAGCGAGCCCTCTGCCGCATTCTCCGATGTTTCAGGCCCCCTACAGGGCGGGATTGCTCCCCTCGGTGTCACCAGGCAGCACTTGGTAGCGGGCGGACATCACCGTCAAGACGGTGGCTGCGTTGAACTGCGTCGTCGTGGGCGGAACCACGTTTCCCGTGAGCGATGTTACGAACGAAGCGTGACCCTCAATTCGGGGTCCTGACGCCAGTCTTGCGAGTAGGCCTCCGACGAAGTTCTCTCTCAAGTATGGCGGATGCTGCCGAACTTGGCTAGGTCGCCAACCTGCGTGATTCCCACTGGCACCGATCGATGCGAACGGCTTATCCTCTGCACGTCTTGGTCGAGTCTCAGGGAGTACAAGCGATGGCCGTTACCGTGCGCGTCTCAGAGAACGACCACTACGGCGACGACGATGGCGACTACAAACACGGCGACTTCAGCGACCGTGGGTCCGCCATCAAGGCCTGCAAGCGCATCGTCGATGAGTTTCTCGAGTCCAGCTACCAAGAGGGCATGACGGCGGAAGCCCTCTATGAGACCTACAAGATGTTTGGCGACGATCCCTGGATTGAGGGTGGCGGCTTCTCGGCTTGGAGCTACGCGAAACAGCGCTGCAAGGTGATCTGCGCTGGCGACAAAGACGCGCTGCCTGAGTAAGGTCGACTTAACCTCATGTCGCTGACACACGAAGACCTTGCGTCTATGACCTGCGACCACTGCGGCGGCCCGAGCACCCCTTGCGGGCATTCATTGGCGCGGTCTCTGCAGTGGATCAGCGTCGTGCCAGCCAAGGATCTGCCTGGGTACAACTGGCCTTCCGACTGGTCGAGTGCATCAACGTCGTCGAAGACAGCGCAGAGGAGATCGGCCGCTACTGCAGTCATCCCTGCTGGTCCTCGGTCGAGGCTGACTGGATCGCCGCGCTCAGCCTGACCCGCCCCTATTCGCCGGCCGGCTTGGCCGTGCCCTGCTCGCGCTGCGGTACGCTCGTCGATCGCCTGCGCGTGCATGTCGCCTACAACCTCAGCGATGAATGCTACGTCGAGGAGCCCGATGGCAGCCTCAGCGTGAAAACGAACGACGAAAACACGCTCGCCGTCCTCTGCAACCGCTGCGAGTCGCCCGGGGCAGAGGCCGAAACTCAGGAGCAGGCATCACGCCCCGAGATCGCGACTGCCTGATCATCCAGCACGACCCCCAGCCATCAACCCATCAACGCAAGCCCACCTCATGGACGCCTACAGCCCCGACGCCTACGACCTGATTGGCGATCTCCACGGCCAGGCCCAGCGCCTGCGCACACTACTCGAGCAGCTCGGCTACCGTGAGACCGACGGCGCCTATCGCCACCCCCAGCGCCAAGCCCTCTTCGTCGGCGACTTTATCGACCGCGGCCCGCAGCAGCGTGAGACCGTTGCCATCGCCCGCGCCATGGTCGAGGCCGGCAGCGCCCAGGCCGTGCTCGGCAACCACGAATTCAACGCCATCGCCTTTGCCACCGAAGATCCGGATGCACCCGGCACCCATCTGCGCCCGCGCAGCGAGAAGAACCGCCGCCAGCATCAGGACTTTCTCAACGAGGTCGAGCATCAGCCGGAGATTCACGCCGACATCATCGACTGGTTCCGCAGCCTACCGCTCTATCTCGAGCTGCCTGGCCTGCGTGTCATCCACGCCTGTTGGGACGAGCAACAGCTCGCTGCGATCCGCCCCTTCCTCAACAACGCCAACCAATTGATCGACGACGGCTTCATCGCCGCCAGCCGTCGCGGCCATCCCGCCTACGCCGCGCTTGAGACCCTGATCAAGGGGCCTGAGCACCCCTTGCCCGAGGGGCACCGCTACCAAGACAAGACTGGCCACTGGCGCACCGACGTGCGCGTGCGCTGGTGGGACGACACCGTCACCGACCTTCGCGATGCAGCACTCCTGGATACCGCACAACGCGAGCAACTGCCATCCGCGATCCCGGTGCCGGCGAGCGCCTGTCCCGGCTACCGCGATGCGAGACCGCTGTTCATTGGCCACTACTGGATGGATGGCAAGCCCGCGCCACTCACCCCCAAGGTCGCCTGTCTGGACTACAGCGGCGCTGAGCCGGGCATCCTCTGCGCCTATCGCTGGCAGGGCGAGACGCAACTGCGGACCGAGCATTTCTGCTGGGTCGGGTCGGAGTGAGCCTAGACCTCCCTCAGTCAGCAGCTACCTTCAAGGAGAGCGCTGGCAGCCGTTCCACAACCGGCTGAGCCAGACATTGAAAGCAGTCGGTCGCCTGTTCCAGATCGGCAAATGGCCCCCGCGACAGACCAGTGCTCGCATCCACAAGTCGCCAGCCCTCGTGTCGGCGGTACTCGAAGCGCAGGTTGCGCGCATAGGTTTGGTAGTCGAAGCTGCTCGGCAGCGGCTCACGACCTTCCAGCTGATCCCGCGCGATGACGGAGCGCAGGGCCGCCGGCAAATCCCGATCATAAAGACGCTGCGCCACCGACAGCGGCAGACCCTCGGCCAGCTCCACCTGCAGCGCACCCGGCACCCAGGCGATCAACTCGGCGCTTTCCGCGACGGCATAGGCGACCAAGGCCTCGACGACCACCTCCAACCAATCCCCGCCCAGCGGGCACTCCGGCACCGGCTGCGGTGTGGTTCGCAGCGCCCCACCGCGCGCGAGGCGCCGCTCTGGCAACGGCCGCCCGAGGCGCTGCCGGCGCAGATCGCGCCGCCAATCGCTCTGTACCTCGTCGATCAGGATGATCCAGCGGTCCTGATCATCGATCAGCCGACTCAGGCGCAGATGGGCAAACAGGTTGCGCACATCGAAATGGTCGCTGAAATAGCTCTGCTCCAGGCTCGGCAGACAGAATGCCAACTCCTCATGGTTGGTATGCGGTCCATCGCTGCACGGCAGCAGCCGCTGCATGCTCCAATCCAGCATCTGCTGGACCACCCGCGTGTCAGGTTGCGGAAAGCGCTTGCCCCGGCGCGGCAGGTGCAACTCGGGCAGCCGAAACTGCTCGCACTGCTCGACACAGAACACCGAGCGTTGTGGCGGCTGCCAATTCAGATCGGCGCTGCGCATCAAGGTCTCGAGCGGCTGCGGCAGGACGGCCCTGGGCTCGTCCTCATAAGCCCGCGGCAGCCAAAGCCGCCATTGCTTGAAGTGCACGCCGCGCCGCGCAACCTCGACTCGGCGCCGGGCTGCTTCGCGCAGCGCCTCCATCGGCGCGCAGAGCAGTGCAGCGCGCCAGTCGGTCTGCGCTGGGCCGAGTGCGGCCCAGAAGGCGGCGAGCGAGCAGCCGGTGAAGCGAAAGCCGGTGGGCGCCTCCGCGTCGATCAGCACTAGGTCCAAGCACTCATCGATGACATCGAGTCGCGCGCGCCTGGGCTGGAGTGCAAGCAACTCGACGCCCATCGCAAGATCACCGAAGCGCTCGAGCGCGCGGGTAGCTGTGGCACCCAGCGCAAGCCTCTGATAAGCGGGTAGGGGAACGAGGGCAAGAAAGTCGATCGGTTCCATCCGTCCGCATAGGCTCAGGCCAACGCTGACCTCAGCCGGGTAGCGAATCCAACGCCGTATTGAGCTGATGCCAGGCACGGTGGTACTTGGCAACGCGCGCCAAATCCTTGTCGCTCAGACTCTGCAGGCGCAGCACATCGATGTTGTCCGCCACATCCGCGCGCTTAACCCTTGCTGCGAGCGGGTTCTCGAGCACCCGCGCGATGAAGGCCGGGTAGTCCTCGCCGTCACGCTTACTCAGACAAGCGACCGCCTCAGCAATCTGTTCAGGAATGCCTGCTGCAACCAGAGCAGGAACGTCGTAGTCGGTGTCTTCGATCACATCATGGAGCACCGCGACAGCGCGCTCGTCGTCGGTGTCCATCGCGGCCATGACCCGCAGCGGATGCAGGATGTACGGTCGGCTAGCTTTGTCGGTTTGGCCAGCATGGGCTTCGGTGGCGATCTTCAGGGCGGTGTCGAGTAGGTGCAACTGAGCGTCCTCGATTGTTGGATGCGCCTTATCTTGTCACAAGCGCTGAGCTTGCTCTCTCGTCCTGACCTGCAATACTGTACTCGACAGCACAGGTGCAGTGCATCGCAACCGATGGGGTAGGACACCATGCCAAGCGCCAAGACCGCGACTTTGACCTTTCGCATCGACCCTGATGTGAAGGAGGCGCTTCGCACTGCGGCCCAGCTGGAGCGACGCTCGCTCGCCAACATGATTGACGTGATGGTCCTGGAATACTGTCAGCGCCACGATATCCATGTTCCGTCTTCCAACGCGCCTTCCAGTGAAGGTCTGCAAGCGCGCCCGGAATGACTCTCATGGTCCTCAAAATGAGGAAAATCGATTAAGACAAGGACGATCTCGATGGCTGACTTTTCCTTCCCGCAGATTGGTGACCTGACGCTGGTCGAGGTCTGCGAGCATGATGACGAGCCTATCTTGTTCATCGCTCGGGATCTCACGGAACTGCTGTATTTGGTTCTGCGCTCGGACCAAACGCCGGATCATCAGACTTGGCTACTGGCGGCCTTGTCTCCTCGCCGGCTCGCGCAGATGCGCGCTGGCGACCTTGATCTCTACAGCGCGTTCACGCAGGCCGAGCGTGGGCAGGTCTACAAGGCTCGTATCGCCCGGTCGCCTGATACCGCGCCCACCGTTGAATGGATTCCCTGCGCGCAGCTGGCCGATGAGGCACTGCCTAAGCCTGGAAAGCGCCTCCATAGCCATCTGCAGACCGCAGACAGGGTGGAGACGACAGCACCACCCTCACCCCAAGCGGAAAACCACCCACAACCGAGCGCCGCATTGCTCGACAACAAGGCCCATGGCCGCGTCGTCGATGCGCTTCGGCGAGCGCTGGACGGCGCGGTCGACGTCGCCATGCTCACCAGTGAGTTCTCGGTCTTCGCCTTCGATGAGCTGCGCAAGCAACTCGAAACGCCCAAGCAGATCCGCCTGCTACTAACGCCTGGTCCAGCGGGAGACCCGAGCCCGCCGACGGCGAGTCAGCTGCTTGGCGGCGTTGAAGAGCGCAGCTACCGCAATCGGCTCAAGGCCGCACAGAGCGCCCGCCGCTGTGCAGCGTGGATCGATCAAGCTGTTGATGTGAGAAGTGTTCAGGCAGCAGTCCCGCATAGCCTCTATCTGACCGCCAGCAACACCCAGCGCAGCGCCATTCAAGGCAGCTCTACCTTCACCGCTCCGGGGCTCGGACTGGTCCCGTCCAAGCGGTTCGAGATGAACACCCAACTTCAAGGCGACGCTGAGGTCAGTGGTCGGCTTGCCGTGTTCGATGGCCTGTGGAACGACCGTCACCTGACCAGAGACGCGAAGCCCCAACTGTTGGCCGAGCTGCAGCGGATCGTCGCGCCCAAGTCCACCCAGACGATCTACTTCGCCATGCTGCATGCCTTGTTCGAGGACAGCCTTGAGCAGCTCGAAGAAGAGCAGATCGTCAAGTCAAAGACCGGCATCCGCGACACGCAGGTCTGGCAGAAGCTCTATCGGTTCCAGCGCGACGGCGTGCTTGGCGCGATTGACAAGATCGAACGCTACAACGGCTGCATCCTGGCCGACAGTGTTGGCCTCGGCAAGACCTTCGAGGCCCTTGCAGTAATCAAATACTACGAGCTGCGCAACGATCGCGTGCTGGTGTTGTGTCCGAAAAAGCTGCGGGAGAATTGGACCCTCTACACCGTCAACGACAAGCGCAATCTCTTTGCTGCCGACCGCTTCAACTACGACGTGCTCAACCATACCGACCTGACCCGGCAGCAGGGCCAGTCCGGCGAGCTCAATCTGGAGACCATCAACTGGGGCAACTACGACCTGGTGGTCATCGATGAGTCGCACAACTTCCGCAACAACCCACCGAAGAAAGACGGCCTGACCCGCTACAAGCGGCTGATGCGCGAGATCATCCAGTCCGGGGTGAAGACGCGTGTGCTCTTGCTCTCGGCAACGCCGGTCAACAATCGGATGAACGACCTGAAGAACCAGGTCGCTTTCATCACCGAGGGCCGCGACGATGCCCTCGATGATGCGGGCATCCTCAGCATCGAGCAGACCCTGCGCAAGGCGCAGGCGCGCTTCAATCAGTGGCTCAAACTGGACACCGACGATCGAACCACGGCGTCGTTGCTAGAATCGCTGAACTTCGACTACTTCAAGCTTCTCGATCTGCTCACCATCGCGCGCTCGCGCAAGCACATCGAGAAGTATTACGACCTCGCTGAGATCGGTGATTTTCCGCACCGCAACAAACCGATCAATGTCCGCGCCGACATCGACACCGCAGACCGGTTTCCACCGCTGCGCTCGGTCAACCGCGACATCCGCCGGCTGACGCTCAGCGCCTACGCGCCGATGCGCTACGTGCTGCCTGAGAAGGTCGAAGACTACAGCCGGCGCTATGACATGGAGATCGCCGGCGGGCGCTCATTCCGCCAGCTGGACCGAGAAGAGAGCCTGATTCACCTGATGCGGGTGAATCTGCTCAAGCGGATGGAAAGCTCCATCCATTCGTTCGCCCAGACCCTGGAGAAGCTGCTTGGCAAGGTCGATCAGCTGATCGAGCGGATCGAGTGCCACGACGCCTCCCCGATCGAGGAGCTGCGCATCGAGGACATCGATCTCGACAGCGATGAGGTCGACCCGTACCTGGTCGGCACCAAGGTCAAGGTGTTGCTGCAGGACGTGGATTTGATCCGCTGGAAACAAGACCTGCAGGAAGACCAAGCAATTCTGACCGGACTGCTGCATGAGGCCCGCCAGGTCGACGTCCAACGCGACGAAAAGCTCCGTCGTCTGAAAGCGCTCATCAGCGACAAGGTCACCCAGCCGATCAACACGGGCAACCGCAAGGTGCTCATCTTCACCGCCTTCGCGGACACCGCCGACTATCTCTACCAACAGATCGCCGACTGGGCGCTGCAAACGCACGGCCTGCATAGCGCCATCGTGACCGGGCGCTCGGGGAGCAACGCGAGCACCCTCAAGGGGCTGCGCACGGATCTCGGCTCGGTGCTGACGGCCTTCTCGCCGATCTCAAAGGAACGCGCGCAGATCGACGCGAGCCTGACCACGGAGATTGACCTCCTGATCGCGACCGACTGCATCTCCGAAGGCCAGAACCTGCAGGACTGCGACTATCTGGTCAATTACGACATCCACTGGAATCCGGTGCGGATCATCCAGCGCTTCGGGCGCATTGATCGGCTCGGATCACGCAACGCCAGCATCCAGCTCGTCAACTTTTGGCCGAACATGGAGCTGGACGAGTACATCAACCTCGAGGCCCGGGTATCGGGTCGGATGGTCTTGCTCGACATCTCGGCGACCGGCGAGGAGAACGTCATCGAGGAGGTCGCGCAGGACCAGATGAACGACCTGGCCTACCGCAAGCATCAGTTCGAGGCCCTGCAGGAACAGGTGGTCGACATTGAGGATCTCGGCGGCGGCATCTCGATCACCGATCTGACCCTAAATGACTTCAAGATGGACCTCGGTCAAGCGCTGAAACACCCAGAGCAGGACTGGGCCAGTTTGCCGCCCGGGGCCTTCTCCGTTGCCATCAATGATGCCTTGCTGGAAGAGACCGATCTCAAGCCCGGCGCGTTGTTTTGTCTGCGTAGCGAGCACGCCAAGGTAAGCGTCGATCCCAGCTACGCCCTGAGCCCCCACTTCCTGATCTTCGTCGCCGACGACGGCGAGGTGATCCTCAACTTCACCCAAACCCGACGCATCCTGGACCTGCTCAAGAAACTCTCTCTTGGCAGCACACAGCCCGACCTCAAGGCGCACCAAGCCTTCGCTGAGCACACGCGGCACGGCGCCGAGATGACCCGCTACCGGTTGCTGTTAGAGTCCGCGGTGGCCGCAATCTCCGGAAAGGCTGAAGAGCGGGGTATCGAGAGCCTGTTCCATCGCGGCGGCACCTCGATGGTCAGAGACAGTCAGCGTGGGCTGGATGACTTCGAGGTCGTCGCGTTTCTTGTGGTGCTGGCGTCGGAAGGCGCCTCTCCAGCCACCCGAACCCACTAACCATCGCCCAGCGTATGGACGATAACAAGGACGCCTTCTACGCCCAGCTCGGGCTGCCTGAAGCCAGCCAGCTCAACAAGCGCATCGCCAAGAAGCTGCTGTTGGAGCATGGCTCACTGACGAGCGCCGACAAGAAGACGCTATCGAACGACGTCGTCAAACTCACCTGGACACACAGCCTGAAAGCCGACACGGTACAGGTGCTGCCTTACGAGGACGCCGATCGGGAGTACCTGGAAGTCGCCCTCATCGAGGTCGACCTCCATCAGCGCGCACGCACCGCGCGCATCGCCGAGCTGATCCAGCGCGCAATCCCTTATCCGGTACTGCTGATCCTGGCGGAAGGAGCGGGTTTCTGTGTGAGCGTCGCCCACAAGCGCTTCAGCCGTGCGGAGCAGGGCGCCATCGTCGCCGACGGCGTTCAGTGCACCCCTTGGATCGATCCGCCGCTGTCCGCCATCGATCAGGCGTTTTGCCAGGCACTGGCCTTGCCGAGCTTGTCACGGCTCGACTTCTACGCCCTCTATCGCGACATGGTCGATACCGTGCTCGCCCGCCGCTGCGCTGAACTGACCGGCTCTTTCGTGATCGACACGGCGCAGACTGAGCAAGCGCGTCAGCAACGGCTGGAACACTGCCACGCGCTGGAGCGCGACATCCGCCGCCTACGGGTGGCCCTCAGCAAAGAAGACCAGTTCGCCGAGAAGGTGGAGCTGAACACCCGCATCAAAGTGCTCGAAGGCCAGTTGGCCCGAGCCAAGACCGATCTCTAAGGACTTAGACATGAAGAAGCTGACCCGCGAAGACGGTGCATCCCCTGACTTGGTCGCGGACAACATCGAGCGGCTGCGTGACATTTTTCCTGAGGTCTTCGCCGAGGGGCGCATCGACTTCGACGCCCTCAAGCAAGCCTTGGGTGAGGCCGTCGACGAGCGTGAAGAACGCTACTCCTTCACCTGGCACGGTAAGCGCCGAGCCAAACAGATTGCGCAGACACCCTCGACCGGCACGCTGCGACCCTGCCCCGAGGAGTCGGTCAACTGGGAGACCACCAAGAACCTCTTCATCGAAGGCGACAACCTGGAGGTGTTGAAGCTCCTGCAGAAGAGCTATCACCGCAAGGTGAAGATGATCTACATCGATCCGCCCTACAACACGGGCAAGGAGTTCATCTACCCGGACAAGTGGCAGGACAATCTCGACACCTACCTCCGCTACACCGGGCAGGTCGATGATGAGGGATTCAAGGTGTCGGCAAATGCGGAGACGTCAGGTCGGTATCACACCAACTGGCTGAATATGATGTATCCGCGCCTGAGGCTAGCTAGAAATCTGCTTAGGGACGATGGCGTGATCTTCATCTCAATCGATGACGGTGAGTGCAGTAATTTAAAGAAGATTTGCGACGAAGTGTTTGGTGATGAAAACTTTATCGGGAATATCATTTGGCAGAAAAAATACGCAAAACAAAACGACTCGAAGGGATTTAGTGTCTCACATGATCACATCTTGCTATATGCTCGTAGCGTCGAAAATTGGCAGCCAAATGAATTGCCGCGTACTGATGCTCAGCTAAAGAACTACAAGAATCCAGATAACCATCCGTTAGGCCCATGGCAGTCTGTGGTTTATACATGCAACAAGACGAGCACAGAGCGCCCGAATCTGTACTATCCGATTATTCATCCAAAGACGGGTCTTGAGGTTTGGCCAGAGAAAAGCCGAGTCTGGGGTTGTGACAAAGAACGCCACCAGCGGAATGTGGAAGAGGGTCGTGTATGGTGGGGGGAGTCAGACGATAAACCCAAGCCCCGATTAAAGGCTTTTCTCGCTGAAGTCAAGGGTGGAATTGTCCCAGATACACTATGGCTTCGCGAAGACGTTGGAGACACGCAGGAATCTAAACGCAGGATTATGGAGCTTTTTGACGGGCGACCGATATTTGACACGCCAAAACCAATACGTCTGATCAACAGAATGTTACAGATCGCGATGTCTGAAAGAGAAGGAATTATTCTTGACTTCTTTGCAGGCTCTGCATCTACAGCAGACGCGGTGGTTAAGGCCAGCGCATTCACCCCGAGGATCGTGCGCCAACACTCGACG
>NZ_JAYESN010000114.1:0-12057 GCF_034860625.1 Lamprobacter sp. | reverse complement strand
GACCGGTTAGTGGTATAGCACCGACCAACTAACGGTACAGCACCGACCGACGCGGCTCGAAATTCGATCCTAATTAATTGATCTTAAAATTATTTTCAGAGATCGCCCGCGAACCCTAATCTTCTCTTAATCTTTATCTAATCAGGCCGCTGCGGTCGACGCGCTTCCAGTCATCCTCGATAAGGGTATAGCACCGACCGCCCAGGAGCAGGAACCGCGGCGCCAACGCGGGAACCCGCCCAGTGGTCGTTGTCGTGTCAGCAGGCGGAAGGATTTCGCGGGATAGCACCGATGGCAGTACGGGATAGCGCCGATGCAAAGACACTCAGCGGCAGTTTTAAGGAGCGCTAGCCTTCGGCTACGCGCGTCCGATGGATTCGCTTCGCTCATCCGGAAGAGAAGAGGCTTTTGAGGGTGGTGAGTGATGCAATGCTGATGACCCGATCAGGCCTCAGCGCGTGCACAACGGCCGAAGAAGAGCTTTGGAAGGTGGAGAGGTCATCAAGGCTCGCGGTCCAGTTCAAGCACCTCGGTGCTGTCATGTCCTAGACTGGTCTAACCTCGAGACGCAGAGGCAGAGGCAGATCTCGCTTGGAGCTACAGCACTAATTACTCAATTTTTTGAGGTTTCGAAATGACTCGCGTGGAAAATCAAGCCTATCTGTTGGAACTGAACAGCGATCCACCAAGCTGGGTTGACGGTTCGGATGGTGATCCAGGACGAACCTGCAGACGACAACACGCCCTTCGTTTTCAGGATCTCGCGTTGGCCTTGCGCGAAAGCGATCGGCTTTCCGCGCTCTTTGACCGAGTCATCAGCGTTGTTCCGTTTGAACAAACGGGCAACACCCACACCCAGGAGCAGCATTCGTTGTGAGCAACCCGTCACAGACCTCCAAACCACCCTTGTGCATCTACCACACCGATTGCCTGGATGGCTTCTCGGGCGCCTGGGTCGTCGACATGGCGCATGCCGAGACCGGCCTTGAGCTCTATCCCGGTGTCCACCACCAACCACCGCCTGAGGTGCGCGGACGCGAGGTCATCCTGGTTGATTTCAGCTACAAGCGCGACGAGTTGCTGGCGATGGCGGACGGGGCCGAGCGCATCCTGATCCTCGACCACCATGCCTCCGCTCAGGCCGATCTGGTCGATCTGCCAGCCAACGTGGTGACCGTCTTCGACATGGAACGCTGCGGCGCCATGATCGCCTGGGATCATTACTTCCCCGATCGGCGACCACCGCGGTTGCTCGAGCATGTACAGGATCGCGATCTGTGGCGCTTCGAGCTACCAGGCACGCGGGAGATCACCGCCACCCTCGACTCCTATCCGTTCTCGCTCATCGAATGGGGCCGGCTCATGCGTGAGGACCCCGAGGAACTGCGCGAGGAAGGGATTCCGATCCTGCGCCAACAGGATAAGGAGGTGCGGTATCTGGTCGAGACCCTGGCCTATCGCAGCCGTATCGCTGGCTTCGAGGTCCCGGTGATCAACGCCCCCGGCCAGTACAGCTCCGAGATCGGCGCGATCCTCAGTCGCGGTGAGCCCTTTGCTGCCTGCTACCACGACACGCCCAATGGGCGGCGCTTCAGCCTGCGCTCGGATGCACAGGGCTTGGATGTCTCCGAGATCGCGGCCCAGTTCGGTGGCGGTGGGCATCCGCGCGCGGCGGGGTTTCTGCTGGAACAGCGCCCGCTGTCTCAACTAGCGTAAGGGGACCATCGCTCAGCGCTGGAACACTGCAGCGGCAGTACAGGACCCTGCTGCGGATGCTTGTTGCCGCGATGCCCCCTCTTCTTCTCTTTTTATAAAAAAAACAACAACAACCGTTCTTTTCGCTGGTTCTGGTCAGCGAAAGGTCGGGGATTTGGGGCGCTGTTGTTGTTCTTTTTAATAGTTAACAACAGTTAAGAGGGTCAGTAACGCTTTGTTTTTAATTTGTTTTTCGGAGCGAAAGGTCGAGGATTTGGGGTTTTAAGGTCGAGGATTTGGGGAAATCCACGTAACTAATTGTTAACAAAAGACTTTAAAGGTCGAAAATTTGGGGGCTCTGCTGTTCTGGCCGTTGGATCTATGGACAAGTGATTGATTTTACTGATTGACGCCTTGGCGCTCGTTGCTTGAAAGGTCGGAGATTTGGGGCGATGAGTCGAGGATTTGGGGTTTAAAGGTCGGAGATTTGGGGAAAGGTCGAGGATTTGGGGCGATGACCACAGCAGCGGTTGAGGTCGAAAAAAGACTGACGCTGGTCGACCTTTAGGGTAGGCTTTGGCTGCAGTGAGCATGGACTGGGAAGGATGATGCGCGAACTGACCTGTAAAGCCGAGGAGCAACTGCTGAAGCCGACGGCGACGGTGCATGTGGGCAATCGACTATCGCTGATCGAGCGAAAAGTCTTCAACGCGCTGATCTGGCACTTCCAGCGTCATCAGGGTAAGACCGACAACCAAATGTCGGTGAATCTGCTGATGTCGCTGATCGGCCTGGGACGCAGCAAGAACATGGATGTGATCAAGGAGGCCCTCGAGCAGCTCACTACCACCGCGATCATCTGGAACAGCCTCAAGCAGGATCGCACCACCAACTGGGGCGTCTGCACCTTCCTCGCCGGCGCCGAACTCTGCGGCGGCCAGCTGCGCTATGTGCTCAATCCGCTGCTCGTTGACAAGGTCCAAAACCCGACCTTGTTCGCCAAGATCCAGCTGCTGATCCAGACGCAGTTCTCCAGCAAGTATGCCCTCGCCCTCTACGAATTTCTTATCGATGATCTCTGTCGGGCCGGCAGTCCGAAGACACACAGCCTGGAGGTCTCGCTCGACACCCTGCGCCATGTGCTGCAGTTCGACGGACCCTACAAGCACCTGAACGCCGATGTGCTCAAACCCTGTCTTCGGGAGATCAATCAGCACGCCGATATCGATGTGCGTTACCAGGCCATCAAAAGCGGCCGTTCGGTGGCCGCGATCCGTTTCGTGCTTGAGCGTAAGGCCGTGCAGCTCATGCTGGGCGGAATGATCGAGGCGACAGTCGAAGCCGACGCGAATGGCGACCCACCCATCGAGGACATCACCGATCCACTGATCACGGCCTTGATCGCGCAAGGTGTTGGCCTTCGTAAAGCCAAGGCGCTGGTCGCGGCCCATGATGAGGAGCGCATCCGCGGCAACCTGGCGCATGCCGTGGCCGAGCATAAGGCCGGGAAGGTGAAGAATTTCGCGGCCTATCTGGTGCGGGCCATCGAGGAAGATTACCGGCCGATGCCGGAGCCGCCTCGCCAGCCAAGCGAACCCTCACCCCGACTAGCCGCCAGGCAGGCGCAGGAGCAGCTGAAAGCGGACTGGGAGCGTTTCCGCAGTCAGCGTGTCCGCGAACGCTTCGCAGCGCTCACGGAGGCCGAGCAGGAGGCGCATCGGGCCGCGTTCGTTGAGCGCCTGCAACACGGGCGATCGATCCTGCTCAAGCCTTATCGCCGCGATGGTTTCAAGAGCCCGATGGTCGAGGCGCAGTTCTTCGCTGAGCTCAGTGAGTCCCTGCTGCAAGCGCCGGAGGAGCTGAATCTGCAGGCGTTTCAGAGTGCTCTGTCGCGGGGCGCATGAGCGTGACCAACCCATCGCACGCACCTGATACTCAGCGAAACCCCAACCACCCCAGCAACGGCGGCAGCAACAACGCCGTGGCAAAGGCGGAAAGCGCCATCGCCAGCCCGGCGAAGGCGCCCATGGTGGCATCGACCTGAAACGCCCGCGCGGTGCCCAAGCCATGCGCGCTCAGGCCCAGCGCAAAGCCTTTCACGGCCGGATCGTGACAGCGCAGCAGCCGCAGCACGGCGGTGCCGAACACGGCCCCGACCACGCCGGTACTGATCACCAGCACGGCGGTCAGGGTCGGGATACCGCCGATCTTCTCACTGATGCCCATGGCCACCGGCGCGGTGACCGATTTTGGTGCCAGGGAGAGCAGGATCTGGGGCTCCGCGCCGAACAGCGCCGCCAGACCGATCGCGCTCAGGCCCGCCGTGGCGACGCCGACCGGCAACGCGATCAGGATCGGCAGGGCGAGCGCGCGCAGCCGATGGCGCTGGCGGTAGATCGGAATAGCGAGCGCCACGGTGGCCGGTCCTAGCAGGAAGTGGATGAACTGCGCCCCCTCGAAGTAGATCCGATAGGGGGTGTCAGTGAGCCAGAGCAGGCCGATCAGCAGCGCGATGGCGACCATCACCGGGTTCAGCAGCGGTGTGTTGCCAGCCAGCCGATAGAGGCGCAGCGCGAGCAGGTAGCAGGCCAGGGTCGTGGTCAGCCAGAGTAGCGGCGAGGCAGCCAGATAGACCCAGATGTCACTCAGGCGCGCTTCAGCCATCGGTCGGTCTCCGACGCCAGGCGAGCAGACGCCGCATGCCAGCCATGGTCAGCGCCGTGACCACCAGGGTGATCAGGGTGCCGAGGATCAAGGCCAGCGCCAGTGCCTGCCAGTGTTCACGCACCCGTTCCCAGTGCAGCATGACGCCGACGCCGGCGGGTACGAATAGCAGCGACAGATGAGCCAGTAGCGTATCGGCGGTGCGACCGACCTCATCGGCGACACCGCCGCGCAGGAACAGCCAGCCGAGCAGGAGCAGCAGGCCGAGCACGGGACCGGGAATGGGCAGCACGGCGAGCTGAACCAAGGTCTCGCCGATCAATTGGCAGAGGAGGATCAGCAGCAGGGCCTCAAGCATCTGTTGTTCTCTTCGTGCCTGTTGCGCATGTCGACGCATGTGACCACCGGTTCATGTTCATGCGCGCGTGATCGCAGAGAGAACCGCAGTGTCGCTGACGGATGAATCGGGCCGTTTCCATGGTCTCACTTCCGATCCTGCTCGGTGCGCCATGCCTTCCCCGCTTCGGTCAGCCGATAGCGCTGGGATCGGCTATTCGGTTTGTCGGGCCGGGTCATCTCGATCCATCCGGCCTCGAGTGCCGGCTTGAGATAACGGGCGCGAAAGGATTGGCGATCCTTCAGTCCCAGTCTCTCCTGCAGCGCTTCACGGCTCATCTCGTCCTCGAGCACCTGCAGGAGCTTGCCGACTTGGGGGGTAACCTGGGGGCTGACTTGGGGGGTCGCCGTGCGCAGCGCCGCTTCGATCATGCGCAGAATGAAGGCGATGAATGGCGCCGAGTCGGTCTGCTCGGTGCTCTCGCGCAGCGCGTCGTAGTATGCGCTCTGGTGCGCATGGACCAGACTTTCGACTGGAAGGTCGGCGAACAGCGGATTCCAATGGGCGAGGATCAGGCTTTGCCACAGGCGCCCCATGCGGCCATTGCCGTCGGCGAAGGGATGGATGAACTCGAACTCGTAGTGAAAGACGGAGCTGGCGATGAGCGGATGCACCTCGGTGTCGCCAAGCCAGTGCAGCAGCCGCTCCATCAGGATCGGAACCCGCCCGGGTGGCGGTGCCATGTGGATCACCTGCTCGCCTGCCATCACCCCAACGCCACCACTGCGATAGAGACCGATCTCATCGATCAGGCCAGCCATCAGGATGCGATGGGCCTCCAGCAGGTGCGCTTCACGCTCAGGGTGCCAGGATGAGAAGCGTTCATAGGCGGCCAGCGCATTGCGCACCTCCTGGATCTCGCGGGGCGGAGCGATGACGCGCTTGCCCTCGAGAATGGCTGTGATCTGCGCCTCGCTCAGGGTGTTGCCTTCGATCGCCAACGAGCCGTGGATGGTGCGGATGCGGTTGATGCGTCGCAGCCGCAGTGCCCGGCCTGCCTCGCTCGCCTGCGACAGCCGCCCGAGTGTCTCGCTGACTGCGGCCACCTGATTGAGGATCGCCGGCGTGATGCGGTACGGAGGCTCGTCGCCGTCTAACGTCACTGCAGCGAGCACTCGATCAATTGCGCCACCTCCTCGGTGATGCGCTGATTGTCCTCTTCCGGCAGCTCCAGGCGGTCGTAGAGTTCGTTCATCTGATCGAACAGCTGCAGCAGCACGCGTTTGATCTCGCTCGGGTCCTCGAACTGCCAACCAACCGGCCGCTGTTGGCGTCGCTCGACATGACCGCGGCAGAGCAATCGTAAGACATGCGGAATGCTGTCGCCGGACTTCTCGGCGAAATGGAGCCAATAAGGCCACTCAGCGGTCACCGCAGCGAAGTAGGTACGGATCTCGGGGATCTCGGCGGTTTCGCGCGGGTCGCGGTCCCAGCCGCTGAAGTAGAAGGTCAGCTTGCCCTCCCAGTGCAGAGCGCTTTGGGCATCGGCGCTCAGCAGTTCGAGCTTGCCGAGCAGTGGCTGGATGTCGTAGCGCTCGACCGACTCGCGAGTGATCTCGATCGCCAGCAGCTCATCCTTGGCCGGCGACAGGCGGGCGCGTGGGTAACGCGGCTGATACGAGGGGGCGGCAGCGGTCATGGCAGTGCTCCGGTGCGGGTGGCGGACTCAAGAGCGAGGGTGTCCGAGGAGCCAGGTGGCGCGGTGGCGGGTTCCGGTTGCTGTTGCAGCCAGTGCCAGATCGCGCGCGTGGCCTGGCAGTCGTGGATGGCGCGATGTGCACTGCCGGGCCATGCGTAGCCGATGTAGGCGGCGGCGACCTGGAGCTTCTGCCAGCGATAGCCGCGGTAGCTCCTCGGCTCGCCGTAGACCTCGGCAAAGGCACGCATGGCGCAGTGGGTGCTTGCTGCGGTCGCCAGCTCGGCGCGCAGGAAGCCCTGCTCGAACTCGGCGTTGTAGATCACCACCTCGGCGTCGGTGAGCAGCGCGATCAGCTGCGGGCGTAGGCTATCCAGGGTGGGCGCATCCCGCACATCTTCCGGGCGGATGCCGTGGATGGCCTGAGCGCCGATCCAGTGCCTGTGATGCTCTGGTCGGACCAGGCTGTCGAGCAAGATCTGGCCGTTGGCGTCGAGGAGTCCGATCTCGAGGATCTCGTCGCGGTTGGGGTCCAGGCCGGTGGTCTCAAGGTCCAAATAGAGCGTGCGTTGCATGAGATGTCCCTCTGCGGCAATGGATTAGTGCTCGATCGGGGGGGCCTGTTGGCCGCGGACTGCATCGAGCAGCTGCTGGAACTGTTCGCGCTGGGCCGTGCGCTCGCGCAGCGTCGCCAGCTCGATGCGCAACTCGGCGAGCTGTTGCTCGGCCTGCTGGCGGGCCTGGCGCTCCTCGGAAAGGGCATGTTCGAGCGCACTGATCTTCTTGCCGCCCAGATCCAGCGTCTGTTTCGCCTGGCGGGTGGTCTCCTGCTCACGGACAGCCTCGGCCTGCAGCCGCGCGACCTGCTCGCGGAGTCGATCGCGCTCAGCCGGTAGGCCGTTGAGTTGCTTTCGGTATTGCAGCACGGCCGCGCGGGCTTGCTCCAGCTCGGCACCCTGCGCCCGCAGCCGCGCTTGGCGCTCCTCGGCCAGGGCCTTCAGTTCGCGCGTCTCGGCGCGCACCTGCTCACGCTCGCGCTTGAGTGCTGTCTGCGCGTCGTCGAGCGCTTGGCGCTCGGGGGCCAACCGCGCCCGCGCCTGTTGCCAGGCGAGCGTCCACAGATGGCGCATGGCGTGATCGATGGCTGGGGGGATCTCGGGGAGTGCGTCGACCTGGGGCGGCGTCTGCGCCTCGCGCCACTCGGCGAGCCAGGGGGTGATCCGGTTTGGCGAACCGCCGCCCAAGCGCGTGCGCACCGCCTGCACGGTGGGATTGGCACCCTCGGTCGCGAGGGCAGCCGCGGCTTGATGGACCTGCTCACGGGTGACGCCTGTGCGGGGCATGAGCGGTTGCGGTTCCTGAAGATCGACGGATGTCCATAACATAGCATAACAAACGCATTATGTTATGATTCGATGCCCCACCGTCTCCCCCCCCTGTCTGCGTTCTGGAGCATCCCCCGATGTCCTCGTTCTCGTCGTCGCGTGCGCGCCTCGGCACCTGGATCGAATCGGCGCCGATTCAGCGTCTGATCATTGGCCTCATCGTCCTCAATGCCATCACCCTCGGGCTGGAGACCTCAGCCACAGTGACGGAGGCCATCGGCCCCCTGCTGCGTCTCACCGATCGCCTGGTGCTGGCCGTGTTCGTGCTCGAGATCGCCATCAAGCTGTTCGCCTTTGGCGGGCGCTTCTTCCGCAATCCCTGGTCTGTCTTCGACTTCATCGTCGTCGGCATCGCCCTGGTGCCGGCCAGTGGACCGCTGGCGGTGTTGCGTGCGTTGCGCGTGCTGCGCGTGCTGCGGTTGGTGTCGACGGTGCCACAGCTGCGCTTCATCGTCGATGCGCTGCTCAAGGCGGTCCCCGGCATCAGTTCGATTGCCGGCTTGATGCTGCTGCTGTTCTACGTCTTCGCGGTGATGGCGACCAACCTCTATGGTCAGACCTTCCCGGAGTGGTTCGGCAGCATCGGTGCCTCGATGTACACCCTGTTCCAGATCATGACCATGGAGAGTTGGTCGATGGGGATCGTGCGCCCGGTGATGGACGCCTATCCGCTGGCCTGGCTGTTCTTCATCCCGTTCATCCTGATCGCCACCTTCACCATGCTGAATCTGTTCATCGGCATCATTGTCGACACCATGCAGACCATGCATGAGGCCGAGCATGTGCAGGAGCGCGAAGACTTCGAGGTCAGCATGCACGCCGATACCGACCGGGTGCTGGAGGAATTGACGGCGCTGCGGCAGGAGGTGGCGGCGGTGCGCGCGGCACTGCCGCCCGCATTGCAGCAAAAGGCCTGAACCCGCGCCTTTAGTCCGACGCCGGTTTCGGCTTCTTCTCGAACACCTGCAGGTTCGGTTCCTGCAGGATGATCGCCAGTCCCTGATCGGTGGGTACCTGGGCGCCGAGCGTGCCGCTCAGCGCAGCGACCCACTGCGACCAATCCGTATTGGCCTTGGTGAGCTTCTTCCAAGCCTTTGGACGCAGCGTGGCGACCACCAAGGCGTTGTCGGTCTGGATGCCGATTTTCATGCCGTCCTTGATCTGGACCGCCTTGGGCAGTTGGTTAAACTTCAGGGTGAGCTCGAGGCGACCGGGCACGATGGCATCCTCCGTCAGTGGGGCGTCTTTGGGGAGTTCGGGAGCGGGCGGTGTCGATGATGGCGGCTTTGGCGGTTTGATCTCACCGCGCAGCTGCGCTGCAGCACGTTCGGCCTCACGGGCGTTGACCTCGCCGGCCGGCGTCCCTTCGAGATCGATTCGGGGCGTCCCTTCGCGCATCGCATCGAGATAGGCTGGCAGGCTGCAGTAGTGCGTCAGCGCTTGCTTGAGCTTGCGGCTCAGCACCCATTTGGCTGTTGTCCGTTGGTCCTTGTTCGTGCCTTCGACCGGAATGAGCTCGGCGGTCAGGCGCTTGAGCATGTCCTTGTGAATCTTGAGCTTTAGCGGACGTGGGTTGGACAGATCAAAACACGCCGGGAAGCGCGCGCAGAGATCCTCGGGTTCGAGGCGTTCGGACAGCACCGCAAGCGGTACTGGGTCTGTCTCGGGCGTGGAGGTCGGTTCGGGGCTGGTCATCGCAAACATGAGACGTTCTTTGACAATCGGTGAACGGTAGTACGAACTTCACAACAGCGCAGGGCTACACTTTACGCAGTGCCTGCCCGACGATAGGAGCCTTGATGAAGCAGTCACGCTTGACCGGTTTGACCCTGATTGACATTCTGATCCTGATCACGATTGTTGCAATTGTGGCCGCGCTTGGCGGTCCCGCGCTGATCAACTGCTTAAATCAGACGGGTTTAGTGCCGTCTAGCACCGAAGACGCAAACTCAGCCTGTGCATTTTCAACGCTAAGTTCATCGGAATAGCCATGAATTGCCCCTGATCAGCAAAGGCAGGCAGGTCGAAGGGTTGTCGCCTGATTTTAGGGACTCCAATTGATCGCCCGGCTGGAGCAGGAACGATCAGCGAGCATGTAAAGTGGCTCGCAGTTGGTCGCCACAGCCTCACGAAGCGCCATGGGGTAGCCCATCAGCGTGCGCACCCAGCGACTCTGTTCATCGCCCAAGGTCTCCTCGGTCGGCAAGCGCCCAACCCATTCGGAATACGCAGAGATCGCGAGCGTCTGAGCGATGCTGTGACGGTGTCGCCACATCAGCCCGAGCGCCGCGCGGTCGGCTTCTTCTAAGGTCTTCGCAGACTGCCCCTCGCTGTAAATACGCACCGCTTCGGGATAGTCAGCAGCATGGATGCGCGCGAGCGCCGCGCATGACATCTGCACGTTGAAACGGACCCGAGAGTTCAGGTTTTCGTCCGCGCCGGCTGGCCGCTGCATCGTAAAATTGATCAGTCCAAGAAGACAAATGGCGATTGCAATGGTTTGAATGCTCAATGCTTAACTCGTAGAGCCTGTATTTGCTTCAGTGGTCAACGGCAGCGTCGGTTTCCGGTATCAAGATGACTCGTCATCGAGGGTATAGTGCAGACCCGTAACCTCCATTACTGCAGCGATCAGGTTCTTCATCCCAGCGGCGGTGAGTCCAGCGTGCTCATCGTTCAGGGTCTCGGTTCTGACCAGTTCCATGAGCTCTTCCTGCGGTACCTCGCCATAGCGCTCGGAGTAATAGCCGAGATTGATCGCCAGGATTCGCGCAACGTCGGCGAGTTGCTCTTTCGAGGTTCGAGCAATCAACTCGTCGGCGACTTGCATGTAGGTCTGCAAACTGTTTGGTTCAGCCATGATGTAAGACTCCAATCTGGAACCAACGATGAATCGGACCAAGGCGATTTGTCGCGCAGCACCCTGCATCCAATTTGATCACGAACATACGTAATCTCCTTCAGCTCCAGTCGATCCAAGGCCCTATTCTAGGCGCAATCCTGCTGATCGGCAGCCTCTCAGCGCCTCTGAGAGCCGATGACCTGAGCCATCCTGAGTTGCGTCAACTACCGCCGCTCAGCGTTGCTGAGGTCGACCGCCAGCAACGGCTTGCAGCGGGCACCGGTCGCATGTTGATCGGCTTTGGGCGTTCTGTGCCAGAGACTATGAACCTAGTGTCTACGCCTGAGTGCTGGCAGCGGCAAGCTGATGGGCGATGGCGCTGCCTGCAACGCCTTCGCTCACCCGGCGCCACGGGTCTTCGCCTGGGTCTCCAGCTTGAGGCACTGCCGTCCGGCGCCGTCCTCCGGTTCCACAACAGCGATCAAACACAGTCTTTCACCCTCTCCGCGGCAGAGGCCGAGCTCGATAGCGGGCTGTACTGGTCACCGACCACCGTGGGCGAGTCGGTGACTCTCGAGCTCCTGATTCCGGCCGAGGCAGATCCTGAGCAGATCATCGTGGCAGTGCCTATCGTCTCGCATCTATTCCGGCTGCCCTGGCTGCAGGAAGAGGTTCACAGAGAGACGGACTGCATTCGCGATGTCGCCTGCGATAAGGAGGCTGAAAGACTCAGCCGGGCGACAGCCTTGATCCTGTTCACGGATGCCGACGGCGAGACGGGCACTTGCACCGGTACGCTGATCGCTGGTGCTGAATCAGCGACCGAGATTCCTTATCTGCTGACCGCGCATCATTGTGTGTCCGATCAACCGAAGGCCTCGAGCGTCGAGAGCGTCTGGGGGTATCGGGTACGAGAGTGCGATGGATCGGCTGCGATCCCGCAATGGGTCCGAGGCGGCGCCGACTTGCTGACAGTCGTGACATCAGCCGACAGCAGTTTGCTGCGGTTGCGCCATACTCCCCCCGAGGGAGCGGCCTTTGTCCGCTGGTCGACGGCGCTTCCGCTCGAGGGCGAGCCAGTTGTGAGCATCCATCATCCGCATGGGGCTCCGCAAAAGATCACAGAGGGTCGGATCAAGGATTATCTGCACTGCGAGGATGCGGCCTACTGTGGAGAGGATGCAGATCCCGATGGCATCCACTACCTGAGCGTTGCCTGGACAGCCGGTGTCACCGACTCTGGCAGCAGCGGCTCAGGGCTGTTCCTGGCCTCTACAGGTGAGCTGATCGGGGTGCTCTCGGGCGGGTTGAGCAGTTGCGAGAATCTCGAGGGAGTGGATGACTACGGCTGGTTGGGAGTGGCGTATCGAGAGGGGTTAGATTTTTGGCTTGGTCAGACTTCGGAATCACCTCGTTGAGGGCGCCGCTGCGACCTTTG
>NZ_JAYESN010000113.1:0-12253 GCF_034860625.1 Lamprobacter sp. | reverse complement strand
TTCAGTCATATTGGACTGGTCAACGCCGCCCATGCGATCCAGCAGGCCGAGCGCCAGCGAGCGTGATGGCTGATCAGTCCTTCTGACTTGACCTAACGCCTGTACCTAGCGCCTGTCGCCGCGAACGCGTTGATTCCACTCCGGCTCGGGGCCAGCGCTGGAGGCCGTCTCGGAGGCGGTCAGCAGCCCCACCAGATCGATCATGCCGACGAGACGCGGGCCTGGCTCGATGACGAAGAGCGTGTTGACCCGTTTGCGCATCATCAGCTGCCGCGCCTCGTCGAGTGATGCCTCGGGCGGGCAGCTCACCGGCTCGCGCCGCATCAGCATGCGCACGCTCGCGCGCGTCGGATCAAGCTCACCGTTGACGGCCCGGGTAGCCACGTCCAGCGAGTCGAGGGCACCGACCAAGAGACCTTGATCGACCACGGGCAAGCTACAGCATCCGGTCTCGCCGAATCGGCTCGCGGCCGCGGCTAAGGTGCTTTCCGGATCGACAACGGGAAAGTCGGTCCGCATCGCGTTGATCAATGTCATTGCCGCATCACGCCGCTCGACCTGCTGCTCGATGTACCCGCTGTCGAGCTCGCGCGCATCCGCAACGGACAGGCGGTCTTGGCCAGGACGCCCGCGTATCCGCAGCAGCGTTTCCAAGGCCGCGTGACCTTCGTCGCACCCGAGGTCGCCGAGGCCACGCGGACCTTAGCGCTCGAAGCAACCTTCGACAACAGTGATCGTCGGCTCAAGCCCGGCATGTTCATGATGGCCGAGCTGGTCGGCCGCGCCGCCGAGCGTCTGCGGGTCGATCGGCTGCCAGCAGTGACGCTCAAGGGCTCGCTCGCGGGCGGTGCCGCGCTTGGCGATGTGCTGGACCAGCTCGCCGAGCGGGCTCGCCCGCTGCTGCCTGAGGATGTGCAGATCAAGTGGCTCTCGGTCAGTCAGGACTATCAGCGCTCGGGCCGTGCCTTCCAGCTCGCCTTTCTGCTGGCGCTGACCATCGTGTTCCTGGTGCTGGCGGCGCAGTTCGAGAGCTTCGTCCAACCGGTCGTGCTGCTCGCCGGGGTGCCGCTGGCGTTGTTCGGCTCCCTGCTAGCGCTGCTCATCGGGGGCGGATCGATCAACATCTACAGCGAGATCGGTTTCATCCTGGTCATCGGCATCATGGCCAAGAACGCGATCCTGCTGGTCGAGTTCATCAATCAGCTGCGCGATCGTGGCGAGGATCTGCGCGCGGCGGTCGAAGGCGCGGCACGGGTGCGCTTTCGCCCCATTCTGATGACCTCGATCGCAACCTTCTTCGGCGCCCTGCCACTGGCACTCGCCTTCGGCCCCGGCGCCGAGACGCGACGCATCATCGGGCTCGCCATCCTTGGCGGCGTGCTAGCCGCAACGCTGCTGACGCTGTTCTTGGTGCCGGTGCTCTACCTGGTGATCGCCAAGCATACCCGTGCCCGCTCGGCGCTTGCCGATGAGCTCGCCGAGCAGCATGCCAAGGCCAAGACTTAGTCGCCCGGGGCCCTCCGAGACCAGCGAAGCGAGTCATCGAGGCGGCACGCCCCTCTCCAGCACATCGACAGGCTCGCCGCGGGGAGTGCGGGGCAGAACACCCCGCGCCGAGGTGCATTTCAACCAGTCTTGGATGGCCCCGCAGCCCTTGCGGTGATCTGCCGGGCGCGCGAGCACTTGCCATCAGCCACTCACCACAGCAACAAGCGCCCCAGTCGGCGCGGCGAGTGCACTGGCACAGTGACTGCAACACCCACCGCAACAGCCACTGCAACAACCAACCCAACCAATGGAGCCTGATGATGCGCCATCTCACCACCACAGCTTTCGCGATCATCTTCGCCGCCAGTCCCGCCACCCAGCTCGCCGCCGATACCGAGCTCCCTGATGCTGTCGAGCGAATGCCCGGCTCAGACCTCTGGATCCAGTCCCGACTGATCACGGCCTACAGCCTCAACGAGCACCTCAACCCATTCGATATCCAGGTCGAGTCCGAGAATGGCATCGTCACCCTGGAGGGCCAGGTACCGAGCGAGGTTCAACATGACCTTGCCCTGCAGCTCGCGCGCGACCTCGGCTCGGTGCGTCAGGTCAAGGATAAGCTTGAGGTCTCCCCCACCCAGTCCGACAATGAGGAAAACCCGCTCTATCGGACGATCGAGGACGCGAACATCACCACCCGCGTGCAGCTGCAACTCCTTTGGAACAGTCAGACCGGTGGGCTCGACATCGATGCCAACACCAGCAACGGCACCGTGACCCTCTCAGGCACCGCTGGTAATGCCGCCGAGCGCCGGACCGCCGAGCGGATCGCGTTGAATACCCAAGGTGTGCGCGGGGTCGAGAACCGCATCGAGATCAAGCCCAAGGCATCCCCCTCGGATCAGCCCTCAAGGCTGCTCTCGCAAGGGCTCGATCAGATCACCGACGGCTGGATCACCACCCGCGTGATCGCCTCACTGAGATTCGATAGCGCGATCAAGGACAGCGACACCGACGTCAACACCAGCGTCAACACCAGCGACGGCGTCGTCTCGCTCACAGGCCAGGTCCGCGATGCAAAGCAGAAAAAGCTTGCCGGGAGCAAGGCGCGCAGCATCTACGGTGTCACCAAGGTCAACAACGAGCTTGAGATTGAGGGCTCTGCTTAGCCATCTAGCCCCCTCTAGCCCCCCCTCTATCCATGATTCCGCGATGAAAAACGCATCGCAGGATGAGCAGTCTGGGGACTAGAGCTGTCCTGACAGGCCTGTCTGCTCACCTTCAGCCTGGGCTCCCTTCAGCCTAGGCTGATCTTCAGTGGGCTGGCTCAGTGGGCTGGCGCCAAGGGTAGCTCAAGGGTCGCGTGGTCCTGGCCCAGAACCAGTGCGCCCTCACTATCGCGCACGACGCGCTCGACGGCTCTGAGCATCAGTTGGTAATCGGCGCGCTCGGCCGGAATCGGCAATTCAGGCGCACCTTCGCTCATCAGATGCAGGCGCAGTCGCTGAGCATCCTGATCCTGCTTGACGCTGAGCAATGGCACTTGCGCGCAGACCCCATTGCAGCTGTTGCCGACGCCGATCAGGCGCAACAGATGCACCAAGGCGGCTTGAAAGCCCTGCTCTTCGGCCAGCACGACCGCGGCATCCTCAGCCGATCGCGCTGCGCCCTCGAGATACATCGAGACACCGGCATCCACACGACCGCCGAACGCCAATACGACCTCTGCGGCGACCTTGGCGACATCGACCGGGCGCTTCGGTCCATCGGCAAAGCGATTCGAGCGGACGGTCTGGGTCAGGTTCATCGAGAGGGCCGAGACGGCATCGAGCACCCGTTGCAGACGCTCAGCCCGACCGGGCTCTTCTCCAAGCTCAAGCCGCAGCGTTTCCGAGACCAATTCGATCACGCTCAGCGGCGAGCGCAGACTGTGCGCCTGCTCACGCGCCTGCTCAGCGAGCAGCGAACGACGCTCCAACTGGGTCAGACGCTCATGATTCGGATCAAGCGTCGCCGAGATGACATTCTCGTCTTTGGTGTTGGAGCGGGGTCTCATGGTCATCAGCTTAGCGCCTCCTCGAACAGATCAACGACCGGTGGCAACAAGCCTATCGACTTGCCAGCAGCTTGCTCTGGTCTGAGCTTGCTCTGGTCGGAATCATAAGCATACGTTGGGCCATGATGAACCTAGGCTGGGTCAACTCGCTGTCAGTCGCGTTGAGCGCATGCTGGCGACTCTTGCTGCTGCTGTCCATCCGGCCCCGTGCCGCACTGCCGCCGCCACCGCTCTCCTCGCATCTCGACGCAACGGGTGTCTGGGTGATTTGCTGCCATATCGGGTCTCTTGCACCAGTCGCGAATGGAGCAGGCGGCGACCATCGCCTGCAGGACCCGCATCGGTTATCGTCGTCATTCCGACGACCGACAGCCAGGATCGCGAGGATGAAGTCCCTGACCCTGAAGCTCCGAGGCGGTTCCAAGACGATCGCAAGTATTGCGTGGCCCCGTCAATCCAACCACCGGTTGAGCGGATCGAGTCTCCACCGAGTTGGGCTGGATCGATTTGGGCTGCATCAACGGAAGCTGAATCGACTGGGAGCCGCGCCGCTATGACCGAGCGCGCTGCAAACACCTTGATGCGGGCTGCGCGGCTGCACGTCGTGCTCGGTACCCTGGGACGGCTGCTCTTGGTGCTCGCGGCCCTCTCTGTCCCCCCGGCACTCGCCGCCTGGAGTCAGGCGAGCCATGAGCTGGCGCTTCGGCTCGCGGTAACGGCCAGCGTCTTGGTGCTGGTGGGTTGGCCGGTCTCGCGGCTGCGCCCGCTCAACACGGGCGAAAACGACATCCAATGGAACGAAGCGCTCGCGGTGACGGGGCTGGCCTTCCTGATCGCAGCCTTGGTCATGGTCTGGCCCTTGACTGGGGCGGGCCTCAGTGGGATCGACGCGATGCTGGAAGCGACCTCCGGCATCACCACAACCGGTCTCACCGTGCTAAGAGGTCTCGACCAGACCGACCCAGCCATGCTCTTCCTGCGCGCCTGGATGCAATGGTATGGAGGTCTCGGGATCGCCGTGCTCACGGTTGCGCTCATCATGCGGCATCACGCCAGCGCCCGCCGACTGCTCGAGACCACCGGCGAGCAGCTCACCGACGCCGGCGCTCGCGGCCATGCCCGGCGTGTCTTT
The DNA here is from genome assembly GCF_034860625.1 of Lamprobacter sp. Lineage (NCBI taxonomy): Bacteria > Pseudomonadati > Pseudomonadota > Gammaproteobacteria > Chromatiales > Chromatiaceae > Lamprobacter > Lamprobacter sp. The sequence goes on along the minus strand of NZ_JAYESN010000113.1, from coordinate 7,577 downwards.
GCCGTCTATCTCGCACTGACCTTGATTGGGATTGCCGCGGTCTGGATGACCGGCCTGGCGCCTGTGGACGCCCTGCTCTATGCCCTCCCCGCGGTCGCGACGGGTGGCTTTGCGCCTTCCGACCAGAGTCTCGCCGGACTCCCCGCTGCCACGATCGCGACGCTCTCGCTGATCACCGTCGCCTCGGCGATCAGCCTACCGCTCTATGCCAGGCTGCCCCACCGTGGCCTGCGCTCGCTCAGGCATGAGCCAGAGCTGATCGCGCTGCTCGGCGCGATCTTGATCACAGCGCTGCTGCTCAGTGCCATCGCATCGCTGAGCATCGGTCTGCCCTGGCCACAGGCACTGGCCCAGGGCTTTGCACTCGGCGTCTCGGCGCAGACCGACACCGGTTTCAGCACCACTGAGGTCGCCGACTTGCCTGCGACCTCGCAGGTGGTTCTGATGATCTCGATGAGCATCGGCGGCTGTACTGGATCGACCGCGGGTGGCATCAAGCTCATTCGGTTGCTGATCATCATGCGACTGGTCCAGCTTGCGCTGCGCCGTACCGCGATCGCCGAGCGCGCTGTGCTGCAAGCGCAGGTCGGCGGGGCGCGCATCGAGCCCTCAATGGTCACCGCGACACTGCAACTGATGGCCTTCTGGGCCATGGTGCTGCTGGCCTCCTGGCTGGCCTTCCTGGCGTTTGGACAGCCACCCCTTGCGAGTCTATTCGAGGTGGTTTCTGCAACCGCAAACGCCGGCCTCTCGGTTGGGCTGACCAGCCCTGAGCTGCCCCCGGCGCTGAAGCTGGTGCTCTGCGCCGACATGCTGTTTGGCCGGGTGGAGGTGCTAGCGCTGCTCGTCGTGCTCTACCCGCCGACCTGGCTTGCACGCAAACGCAACCCTTAACCAGAGTGATAACGCCATGAGAGCCGCATTCATCGGCAGCAATTCGCTGACCTTATCGACCGCCGAGCTGTTGCTCGAGGACGGTCACCAGGTGATTATCATCGAGCGCGATCGCAACCGAATCAACGACCTATCCGAGCGCTTCGATGCCGGATTCGTGCACGGCGACGGTACCATGCCGGATGTCCTACGCGATGCCGAGCCCGAGAATACTGATGTCCTCTTCTGCCTGATGGAGAGCGATCAGACCAATATCCTGGCCGGGCTCATCGGCCGCTCACTCGGCTTCGCCCGCGTGGTGCCGCGCGTGAATGATCCGCAGTTCCAGCGGATTGCCGCCGAGCTCGGGCTTGAGGACAGTGTCATGCCCAATCGGGCGGTCGCCGCCCATCTGAAACAGCTGCTCTCGGGAGGCAAGTCGCTAGAGCTTTCCTCGGTGATCCGCGGTGACGCGGCGATCTTCAGCCTCACCATCGAAGACACCGAGAAGGGGCCGATCGATGAGCTCGATCTGCCAGAGCGCACCTGGGTCGTCTGCCTCTACCGCAAGGAGCAGCTCTATCTGCCGCAAGAGGTCAAGACGCTCAAGCCGGGCGACGAGGTCATCTTGATAACCAGCCACCAGCAGCTCCCGAAGCTCGAGCAGCGCTTCGAGCGCAGCGAGGCTGGTGATCAGATGAAGGCGGATTGACTGGATACGAATCCGATCCGCCTGCCGGTGAAGGACCCGTATGCGATGGCCCCCAATGGCTGCCGACTGATCGCGGCAGATGTCGAGGCGGAGATTCCGTGCGCATTGAGACCGCGACGCGAAATCGGCTTCATAGTTGCTTAACACAACGCGTCCGGAAATGACTCACCCTGAGCCTGTCAGCGCTGCAACCGCAGCCGGCCAGCATTAACCCAACGACGGAGACAGCCATGAGATTCACGACAGCCACCGCACTCAGATTATCCTTTGCCACGGCACTGAGCCTATCCGCGCTCGGCCCACTCGGCCCAGTGCTTGCCCAGGACAGCGCACAGCCGGGAGCCGGCATGCGCGGTCCGATGAGCTTCACCGAGCTCGACCGCAACGATGACGGCATCGTCACCGAAGAGGAACTCAACCAGGCGCGCTCAGAGCGCCGCGCGGCCCGCTCCGAAGCCGGCGCACCGATGCGCGGAATGCCCAATGCGCCGTCGTTCAGCGACATCGACCAAGACGGCGATGGCCAGCTCACGATTGAGGAGTTTGCTGACTTTCGAGCCCAACGCATGGGCAGCGGCGGCATGGGACCAGGCTCTGGAATCGGCGCTGGCGGCATGGGCGGAGCCGGACGGGGGCCTGGCATGGGGCCTGGCATGGGACGGATGGGCGGACAGATGCCAACGTTCTCGTCCTTCGATACCGATGGCGACGGCCTGATCAGCAAGGACGAGCTCGAGAAAGGCCGGGCCGAGCGCATCAAGGAACGCTCGCAGCAGGGCTATCAGATGCGCAATCTCGCCAATGCACCCTCGTTTGAGGCCATCGATCAAGACGGCGACGGCCAGATCGACGAGCAGGAATTCCAGAGCGCTCAGATGCAGCATCGCCGGATGATGCAGCCCTAACGCCCAATGGCTGAGACGCATGAACACGCCGAGCAGAGACCCGGTCCCGTTTGCCATTGGCAGGCGGGACCAGTGTCGATCATCGCCGAGCACGCACAGGCGCTCACCCGCGTCGATGCCATCGCGGACGACATCCTGCGCATCCGGGTTGCGCCGGCTGGTCGGCTTGCGCCAAGTCACAGCTGGCAGGGGCGTCCAGCGCCCGTCGACGGCCGAATCGCCGTCGAGGAGCAAGCGCCCGTGTTGCGCCTCGACACCGGCGCCATGCAGGCTGCGCTCGATCTCGAGACAGGGTCTGTTACGCTGACCGACGCCAACGGCGAGCCCTATGCGAGTGACCTGAGCCCAGTGCACTGGCGTCGGCTGGGGCGGCGGGAGCTTTCTGATATCGCGCCAGCCCTTGCGCCTGCGCTTGGCCCAGCATCCAGCTCAGCGCCTAACCCAGGGCCCAACCCAGCCGGTCCCGAGCCACGAATCGACAGCGCCGAGGGCGCCAACAGCACCACCGCAGCCGACCAGACGATGACCGGCCTCTGGCTGCAGAAGGCACTGCACCGGCAGGAGGGCCTGTTCGGGTGCGGCCAACGCTTCGGCGCGCTCAATCGTCGTGGACAACGGCTCGGACACTGGACCACCGACATCAACTCGCCTGGTCTGGGCGTGGTCGACGGCTGTCTGTACCAATCGCACCCAGTGCTGCTCGCGCTGCGCCCCGGCCTCGCGTGGGGCCTGATGCTCGGCTCGAGCGGCTACAGTCACTTCGATCTCGGTGCCGAGCAGCCCGATGCCCTGGGTCTCTTCAGCCTGGGCGGCGAGCTCGACTATTACCTCTTCGCCGGCCCCACCCCGGCCGCCGTCGTCGAGCAGATCACCAGGCTGACCGGTCGGCCAGCCTTGCCGCCGCTCTGGGCACTCGGCTATCACCAATCGCGCTGGGGCTACCGCAGCGATACCGAGATCCAGGCGATCGCCAACGCCTTCCGCGGTCGTCGCATCCCGATCGACGCGATCCATCTCGATATCGACTATATGAACGGCTTCCGCGTCTTCAGCTGGAGCCCCGTTCGCTTTCCGAACCCACGTGCCACCATCGAGGCCTTGCATCGGCAGGACATCCATGCGGTCACCATCATCGACCCTGGCGTGAAGCGCGAGGCCGGGATCGACGCAACGCGCCTTGGCGATCACGGGGTCGGCGACCCTGGCCCGAATGGACGCGTGAGCGGCGCCTCAGGCAATGGGGAGTCGCCAGCTGAAGAACGAGCTGAGGACAGGTCTGACGACAGCGCTGACGGCAGCGATGCAAGCAGATCCAGCCTGACAGAGGAAGCCATCACGGGCAGCCAGCATCGCCGCATCTGCAGGGGTTACCCGGTCTATGAGGGCGGTCTGCGTGGCGATCATTTCATTCGCCACCCAAACGGCGACCTGTTCACCGGCTACGTTTGGCCCGGCGCATCGCTGTTTCCAGACTTCTGCCGCACGCCGACGCGGCGCTGGTGGGGCGATCTGCACGCCGGTCTCCTCGATGTCGGCGTTGATGGCATCTGGTGCGACATGAACGAGCCGGCGATCGTCGATCGTCCCTTCGAGGTGCCAGGCTCCACCGCGCTCTCGATTCCATTGCAGGCAGCGCAAGGTGACGACGCCGAGAGCTGCCACGCCGAGGCCCATAACCTCTATGGAACCCTGATGGCAAGGGCCACCTATGAGGGCCTGCAGCGGCTGCGGCCGCAACGCCGACCTTGGGTACTGACCCGATCCGCCAGCATCGGCGCCCAACGCTGGGCCGTCAGCTGGATGGGCGACAACGCCTCCAGTTGGGAGGATCTACGCACCAGTCTGCCGCAGCTCGCGAGCCTGGGGCTGAGCGGCTCACCGCATGTTGGTGTCGACATCGGTGGCTTCTATGGCGCCTGCGACGGCGAGCTCTTCGCCCGCTGGATCGAGCTGGGTGCCTTCTACCCGTTCATGCGCGCCCATGCCTACTACGGCAGCCCGCCGCAGGAGCCCTGGGCGTTCGGCGACGAGGTCGAGGCCATCGCGCGGACTGCGATCGAGCGTCGTTACCGGTTCTTGCCTTATCTCTACACCTTGGCGCACCTTGCCCATCGCACCGGCGAGCCGATCCTACGGCCGCTGCTCTACGACTTCCCGCAGGCGACCGAGCTGCACGGGATCGAAGATCAGTTGATGGTCGGTCCGCAGCTGATGATCGCGCCGGTCTGCGAGCCGGGCGTCAGCGAGCGCGAAGTGCATCTGCCGCCCGGTGCCTGGTACGACTTCCACACCGGCAGACGGATCGACGGCGATGCGCCTGCAGCAGGCGCTGCGGATACTGGAGCTGATGCCGATGCTGATGCTGACACTGCTGCGGAAGCCCATGCCGGCGCTGCAGTGGTCAGTGCCGGTGCCAAAGCCAGCATCAATGCCAGTGCCGGCGGCAAGGCAAGCATCGACGCCAATGCCGATGACAGCGCCAGCGCCATGAATCGACGCTGTCGACTGCCGGCACCACCGGGTCGCATGCCGATCCTCGTCCGCGGCGGCAGTTGCTTGACGCTCGGGCCACCACGACAATCGACACGAGAGCCGTTGACCGAGCTGATCTTGGATGCCTATCCAGACGATGAGCACGATGGCTCTTGGACGCTGATCGAAGACGCCGGCGATGGCAAGGACGATGGCAATGACCCGCAAGCCGAAACCGCGTTAACGGTGACAACCGGACCTGCGGGACCGACGCTCATGATCGGATCGCGCCAGGGCGGCTGGCAGCCGCATCCGCGCACCCTCGTATTGCGACTCCATGTGGCTCAGCACCCGGCGCAGGTCCTGCTCGACGGCCTCCCGGTAGCTGACTGGCGGTGGGATCAAGCAGCTCACGCAGTCGTGGTGTCGCTCATCGACGACGGCAAGGCGCACGAGCTGCGCTTGGAATGATGATCCTAGAAAGAGCAGTTGACCGCTTAGCATCGCATGCAAGCGTCTGAGTTTTTTAGCGTTCTGGAGGTATTCGAGGGTCACCCGCCAGGTGAAGGGCGCTACAGCCGCCAGGGCACGCCCCGCGCGGCGCCCAGCTGCGTTACAACGCGTTGGAATAGAATGACTATTCCGCCTCGTTGTGCCTTGCTTGACACCACGCGGGACGCACCCTGACGACCGTCCAACTGCTCTTTCTAGGATGATCCAAGGCTTTCGCGAATCACCGCTCGAGCTGCGGACGCTCCGGATCGGTCCAGTCGAGGTGGAAGAAGCGCCCGCGAGGCTGATCGACGCGCTCATAGGTATGGGCGCCAAAGTAGTCGCGCTGGGCCTGGAGCAGGTTCTGCGGCAGGCGTGCCGAGCGATAGCTGTCGTAATAGGCCAGTGATGCGGCGAAGGTTGGCGCTGGCACGCCCTGCTGCGCAGCCAGGGCAACGACCTTGCGCCAGTGGGGCTGGGCGTGGTCGATGGCGGCTTTGAAATGCGGGTCAAGCAACAGATTGGCTAGATCCGGCTCACGCCGATAGGCCTCGGCGATCTTCTCCAGAAAGTCCGCGCGGATGATGCAGCCGCCGCGCCAGATCCGGGCGATCTCGCCAAGGTCGAGCGTCCAACCATACTCGGCCTGGGCAGCGCGCATCAGCTCGAAACCCTGCGCGTAGGAGCAGATCTTGGCGCAATAGAGGGCATCATGGATGGCCTCCAGCAAGGCTTCTCGGTCCTCCTCAGCAGACGGCTTGCTGACTGAATGAGAGGTTGGACCTTCGAGGATCTGGGCCGCCTCGACGCGCTCCTCCTTGAAGGCGCTGATGCAGCGGGCGAAGACCGCCTCGGCAATGGTCGGTGCTGGTATCCCCATATCGAGGGCATTGATACTGGTCCACTTGCCGGTCCCTTTCTGGCCAGCGGCATCGAGCACGATATCGACGAAGGGCTGGCCGGTCACCGGATCGAACTGCTGCAGCACGTCGGCGGTGATCTCGACGAGATAGGAGTCGAGCACGCCATCATTCCAGCGCTCGAAGGTCTGTCCGATCTCGGCCGGGCTCATGCCAGCGAGGCGCTGCATCAGGTCATAGGCCTCGCAGATCATCTGCATGTCGCCGTACTCGATGCCGTTGTGGACCATCTTCACGTAGTGTCCAGCGCCATCGGGGCCAATATACGCGGTACAGGGCTCGCCGCCTTCCACCGGCTTACCGCGCTGGGCGCCGAGCAGCGGCTTGCCGGTCTCAGGATCGACCTTGGCGGCGATTGCCGTCCAGATTGGCTCCAGCGCCTTCCAGGCATCCTCGCGCCCACCGGGCATCAGCGAGGGTCCAAAGCGCGCGCCCTCCTCGCCGCCGGAGATTCCGCTGCCGATGAAACGCAGGCCGCGCTCGGCGAGTCGCTGCTCGCGCGCGATGGTGTCGGTCCACTTGGCGTTGCCGCCGTCAATCAGGATATCTCCCTCGTCGAGCAGGGGGATCAGCTGATCGATGACGGCATCGGTGCCGCTACCGGCCTTGACCATGATGATGATCTTGCGTGGCCGCTCCAATGAGCGCACCAGATCCTCCAGCGTCGCGCAGCCGACCAGGCCGCCGGGCGTGTCCGGATGGTTGTCAACGAAGGCATCCATCTTCTCGGTGGTGCGGTTATAGACCGAGATGCGAAAATCGTGATCGGCAATGTTGAGTGCTAGGTTCTGGCCCATCACCGCCAGACCGATGAGGCCGATATCGGAGGGTTGGTCGTTTGCTGCCATGGTGACATCCTCTTCTGTTCGTCAAACCGAGCCCAGCTGGAGCATTGGCCAGGAGCATTGGATTGCACTGGACTACTTGAGGCCGCTTAAAGCAGCAACATGCGGGGGGCCATTATCAACACGCGCTCGATACTGGGCATGTCTTGTGCTTTGCTTCTGGAGATGGGCGACTGTTGCTCGACCGTCTGCATCAGCAATGCAGCGCTCCGGCACCCCTCCGCTCACCAGCAAGGCTCGGACCACGACCCTCTCAGATCGGACATCGCCATGCCAAACATGCAGATCAGCCCCTGGGACCTGGCCGTCGTCGCCGTCTATGTGATCGGCACACGGCTCCTGTTTGGCTGGTGGGCAG
>NZ_JAYESN010000112.1:0-12278 GCF_034860625.1 Lamprobacter sp. | reverse complement strand
ACGGACGAGATCGGTGTCGCCTACAACAACTTCCTCCGCGGACCGATCAAGCCGCATATCCCTTGTTCAAACCGCCAGGCCATCTTTTTCCAACTGGAAACGCCAGGGCGCTTCGAAGCCGCTCACAGCACATCGCAGCGCATCATCCCCAAAGTGGTCCGATCGTTGCGCGAGACCCTGCGAGAAATCGTCTTCCTCGATCCGCATCCATCGCGGATGCGCGATTACGCCTATGCCAAGGATGACGTCATCAAGGAAGACGGCAGCAACCTGTCGGCTGTGCTCTACAAGATCGCCAATGCCGAGCATGGCATCGCGCCATTGCTGGACTTCATTCGGTCGCTGCCCGAGCAGGACATCACTGACGTCCAATTCATCAAGACGGACCGAAACGACCTGATGGTGCGGTTGGTAGAATCCTTCGGTGACCAGCAGCGCACCATGGATGCACCGCTGCTATCGGACGGTACCCTCCGAGTGCTGGCAGTGGGCGCCGCCTTGCTGACGGCGCCTCAGGGTGCCCTCGTCATCATCGAGGAGATCGACAATGGCGTGCATCCCAGTCGTGCCGAGGCCCTGGTCCGGCAGATCCGCGGCATTGCATCCGCGCGTGGCCTGCGGGTGCTGCTGACCTCGCACAATCCCGCGCTGCTCGATGCCTTGCCCGACGATGCCTTGGGCGATGTGGTCTGTTGTTATCGTGACCCCGTCGATGGTGACAGCCGACTGGTACGTCTTGGCGACCTGGATCGCTACCCGGAGCTTATTGCTCAAGGCCCGCTCGGTCAATTGATGACACAGCGCGTGCTCGATCGCTTTGTCAAGGACGAGAGCACAGCGGAGCAGCGCCAAGCAGCGGCACTGGACTGGCTGGGCAAGCTGCGCGAGACAGGGCAGGCAGGGTATGGCGGATGACGGCCATTTGTCTGCTCGATACCTCGGTCTTCGTGGAGATTCTGGATGTTCCAGGCAAGGCGACCCAGCATGAGGCCATCCTGACCCAGATCGGAGAGCGTATCCAGAAACGCGAGTCCTTGTTCTTGCCGATGGCAACGATCCTTGAAACTGGCAACCATATTGGTCAAAACGGTGATGGCGGTGCGCGCCGGCGATGCGCACAGCGTTTCGTGCGCGAAGTATCAACCGCCTTGGCCGGTCAAGTCCCCCTTCAAGCCGATCAGCTTCCTGCAAGCGACTGAACTGCAGGCGTGGCTGAACGAATTTCCAGACCACGCCATGAGTGGCAGCGGCCTGGGCGATCTATCGATCATTCACGATTGGCAGCGCCTATGTGCACAGAATCGTGGGCGTCGTGTCTACATCTGGTCGCTGGATGATCACTTGCGGGCATATGATCGCGCAGCTGAAGTTTGAGACAAGACCATCTGCATGCTGACGCCTACAGAACTACAAGCTCTTTTTTTGAGTTGAAAGTCGGCCTGCTCATCTCCAAGAATACACACTCACTCGTCTTCGAGCGCCCAAATGCGCGTCAAGAGATTAGTGTGTTTCGCGCTGCCTTCCAATGCTTCTCGGACATCTTTAAGCAGTTGATAATGACGTTCTAGTCGTTGCTGTTGGCGTCGCTTTTCAGCTAAATCTTTGATAACGGCATCTAAACCACTCGCAAGTCTGTCTGCAGAAGGATCTGCCCCGAGCACTAAAGCATAGGGATCTTTGAGGCGAAACCGCAACAGTCCAGCAGTGAAGGCTGGCGCGTTGACAAAACCCACTTGGTAAGTCCCACCAACTTCTTCAAGCAACCTTTTTTCGGCAACCTTCGATAGAAAGTCGATCTGTTCCTTGTCGAGTAATCTTGGTGCCTCATCAGTTCGTGAGAGTAAAAAAGCCATGCACGCAGTCTGGTCACGCTTCCACCTTCCTATTGGTAGATGGAGCAGGTGGGAAATGACCTGATTAATCTGGTCCTTATCGCGCAGTACGCGCCCAATCCCTTGATAAACGAGCATTCTATGCGAAATATGTCGGATGAGTGGATGCCCTCCGACTTGTGCGCCGAGCGCATCCATTAGCAATTCAACGAGACTCTCTGGACAGCGCTTGAACGTCCAAGTTGCAAAACGCAGTGGATGATTGTCTGGTATCACTTGTGATTTAATACGCAGACGCATCTCTCGCTCTGCTCGAGCTAGCATCTCATCAAGGGCTTGGGTATCTCTTTTTTGTATTTTACGCGGGAGATTGCCATCACTATCGACGGCATATTGTCCCATGAAACGTTGTGTTGCGCAGTCCGCCAATGCTTTCCAGTCAGGGCTATCTTTTTTCACATTCTGCTGGAGGAGTGTTGATAAGCCCTTGTGCCTGCGACCATATCCTTCCCACAGCTCAATGCCTGACGGCAATACAAGTCGGTCTAAAACCACTGGTCTTTGAGGCTGTAGGCTCTCGATTAGTGCGTGCCAGCTTTGTTTGATAACTTTAGCATCGTTCCAGTCGACAAGGTAACTTAAAGGTTCATCCTGCGCTTGCAGCATCAAGCGGGCTCTGCCTGCGGCTGGCTGTTGTTCGAGCGTTAACTCAACGACTGTAGCCGTTCTCGCAGGTTCCGGGAGCTGAATATTAGCAAGCCTTGGCCACTGAGCCCCTTGCTTATTGAGATACACCTCAATCGCTTCCTGATTCGGCTGGAAAGCAAAACGTGCTGGGGTCGGGCTACGATATAGTTTTCCTGCCGGTAACAACTCGTCAGCACCAATGAGATTGTGATTTTCAGCGCCTTCCTTGCCTTCTACGATCGTCGACACTTGGGGCAGAAAGTCAAAATAGATTGGTTGATCATGTTGGATGCGCTCGGCTGCATGAAAAGCGCCAGAGGCAACATCGCCTTCAGAGAGGGCTAATACTTCAAGGCCCAAGTGTTGACTTAATCTTTCCGCAAGAGTGATAGCACTCTGCGTGGCAAGTGGTGTATCAAGTTTCACAGCCGCACAATCGCAGAATATATCGGTGAGTGCTGCTGGAAAGCAGCCTGCTGGTAACGATAGTGTTAATGGTAAAGATAACGATGTTAGCGGCGCAAAAGCTCGCCAGCGGCCTTCATCTATTCGAATGGGTGTCGGTATGGGTGTCTCACCGAGGGCGAGAGCGTCAATCAGTCCTGTGCAGGCGATATCTTCGGTTGACTCGAGGTGTAAGGTCTTGAGCAGTTGCTCAGCGGCTCGCTCGCGCAGATGAGCCAGCCCCCAAGCCTGAGAACGATGCTTTCGACCAGCATCCCGTCGCTCTGGCGCTGTAACCTCACCCTGTCGCAAGGTCAGGATTTGTGTCGAGAAGCCATCAGCGGTATGGCTGATAATGCCAATTCGAGAGCGATCTGGGTACTTGTCGATGTCTGCCATCGCCAAGATCGCAAGTACAGGGCGCCAAACCAGTAATCGTCTTTGGGCGCCAACGAGCTTCAGCGCATGGAGTAATCGCTCTTGGTCAAGCTCGCTGACATCGCCGGTATCGGCGATGGCGAGTACAGCGATATCCGGTGAGGGCGCCATCGCGATGAGTGAGGCAGCAATCTGCTCACCTGTGCTGTCATCACCCAAGGCCGCAAGCACCGAACGGCGTCGCCAGGCCTCGCCTAAGCTCCCCCAGGCTGGTCCACATCCGTGCGCGGCCAGTAAGGCCTGTACGCCACCAACATAGGGTTGAGGGGTTTTCTCATTGGCGCCTAAGGCAACAATAGCGCTACTAATCCCTCCGGAGACCTGAACCCTTCGGCCCGTCTCGTCGTCCTCGCCGGGCTGCTTGAGCCAGTTCCTGATCGCGAGATCGCGCCAGCCATTCAGGTCATAGCCTGCTAATCGCTTCATGACTCCTGCCCTGTAACGACGTTCGCAGTCAGAAAATCAAAGATCGCATCCAGTCCTTCTACCAGTCCATTGCCTGAGGCATCGAGTGCAACGGCATGAAGCCGGATCGTCCCCTTTTCTATGACAATGGTTTCTGGATCGCCATGCGCTTGGGTTAAAAGTAGTGCATTTCCAATCGCTGGATGATCTGTTGACGTTCTTGTTTGCAGAAGTGCACGACTGGCTTCAGTCGCATCCTGTTCAAGGTTCAAGCGCGTAAACGTGTGAGGTGTCCAGATTGGTAGCCATAACCCAGCTGAGGAGGTCTTTATGTCCATAATCCATAGCCAAAGAAACGCGCCAAGACGCGCTTGTGGCGTAGGCAGCGCTTTCGGTCGGGAGTGTATTTCGACGATTCTTTGACTACTTTCGATGACAAAAACCGCAAGCGGGTTAGCATGGTCAAACCATCGACCGCGATTGGCTTCTGGTTTCCAAACGATTGGATATTGCGCCAATAGGCGAGCTTCAGTGTGACGTTCAAGTCCCAGGATGACCGCTAACGTACAAAAGTCGGTCCAACTTTCAGCCTGCCAAGCCCAGAGGTCATCGGTCGTTCGTTCGATGCGCAGTAGGCGCTCCCAGGCTCGGCGAACCTCTCGGTAATCTGGATCTTCTGTCAGCACATAGTTGGGCGTGATGCCAGGCTCCGCGCGCGTGATCCCTTGCTCTGCAAGTGAACGAGCGAGACGTCGGCAATAGCGTCGGTAGCGGTCGACGAGCTTATAGCGCTCGTGGGCTCTTGCACGATCATGCTCGCGTAACCATTCGCGCGCGACGTTAGCCGCTAAGATCGCGTAGCTATGCAGCACACGATTTTCCAGGGTGTCGAAGTGCTCGCGTCGGGTGGTACTCAGGATGCGTTGTTCGGCGCCGGCACGTTCAGCGACCGAACCACCAGGTTGGCGTGCTAGCCAGAGCATGCTCGCACGGTCCATCTCCTGGACCCGATCCAGCTGGATCAACTCTCGATGGCGTCGGAGTACCCGCCGCAGATGGCCCTCGAGTCGTCGTAGCCGGGTTTGTACCGTCTTCGCTTGCCGAACAATTTCGGCCATGCGTGGGTCGCTTTCATCTTCCGCACGACGCCAGGCCGCGGCCAGGCGTGACCAGAAGTGGGCTGGATCATCGAGCGACGGCTCGACCTCCTGTACGCGCGCCATCATGGTTGTCATGCGCTGCAGGGCAGCAAGGGCAACGCGTTCTTCGTCGGTTCGAGGTTCTAGCCCCGGTTTCGGGCGTGCGGGCAAACCGATCGCAGGAGGAGGGCCTTGGGTGTGGCCGCTCTTGGGGTAAGGGAGTAGGCGTAATTCGCGATCCTGCCCATTCTGCTTCCAATCGAGAAGCCTTGGGAAGACCGGCTTTTTGTGCCCAGTGGGGTCGACCGCGATCAATAGACAGTCATCAGGTCCAAATGCTGTCATACCCTCGTCGGCATCAGACCAAGGGCGTCTGAGCAGTTTCACGAGCGAATCACACCTTGCCAAACAAATTGGCCAATGCCATCCCGAGCTGCGTCGACCGAGGCGCGGATCGCCTCGGCAAGTACCTCGTCACCGAGATCCTCTCCAGTAAAGCGTGCGAGATTGTCAAATGCTGCCGACAGATCTTCAACTTCAACGCCACGCAGCTTTGGTAGTAGGCGCATTTCCACTTGATCAGCCAGGGGTGTTCGCATGTCGAACGCTTTGCTGACGGCAGGATAGTTTGCAGCATAACTCATCATGGCGCGGCCAAGACGATGGCCAATCGGCCTGCGTAGCTTTGTCATTAGTGCCGCCATGCTGTCGATGTATTCATGCAGGCGGTTTTGCTCGGCGGTCGGTAAGCTGCGCACCTCTTTTTGCCAGCTTTCCCAGTCTGTGCGGGAAAGCGCTTTTGGGTTCGTCGCTTCTGCTGGAGATGTCTCTGGTGCAATTCGCTTTGGAGCAGAGAACCGTAATAGATTTGCGCGATCAATGACCTTGTCTGAAAGCGTTTGGGTGCTTTCGTCCTCATTCATTGTGCCCGCAAAGAGAACGTTGTAGCCCGGGAAAATACGCGGCGCTGATTGATGGTTGGGCATTGGCATTTCAAGCTCAATCTCAGCGTCTTTGCGTAATGCTGGATCATCGATAGCACTGCGTGGAGGTCTGCTTTCAAGCCGACTGAGGAAGTCGGAAAAGTAATACTCAACGCGAGCGAGGTTCATCTCGTCGAGCAGGATAAGCAGCATCCGATCACTCAGATCCTGGCTCTCTGTTGGACAGTGGAACTGGTCAAGATGATAGAGTGCACGCGCCATCTCGGTGGGGCGAAACCGGCTTTCGATATAGTTATAGAACCCCATCAAGTCTTGTGAGCTATCCCAGCGTGGCTGCACTGGAACTTGGAGGAATCCGATGCCCATGGCTGAGGCCCATTGCCTTGGCAATTGGCTCTTACCCGTCCCGGAGATACCCGCAAGCACTGTCAGCTGGGTGGTCTCGTTCACCTTCATGGCGGTATGGAACGCGCTCAGGGTGCGTGATGGATAGGTCAATCCAAGAAGCTGCATGCGCTCTTCGACGCGTTTCAGTGCTTCTTCTTCTCCAGTTTCCTTCGCGTGTTTCGGCAACTTCTGGAGGTAGCTGAGGAAAACTGGAGGCACTTGCAACACCGCCAGCCCATCGCCCTCGCTATCCTTGCCCGTTGCACGCGCGGATTCACGCTGCAAATAGGCAAGCCGAGCCTCCAGTGGGGCGCGCTGCTCTTCGAGTTGACGTAGGGTTTCGGCAGAAGCGGCAGCGGCGGCCTGGGCTTCTGATTGCTGCACAAGCTTCGCGGCTAGGTCTGTTTCGGTAGCCTCAGCGGCAGCCAGCGCGGCTGATCGGCGCTCTTGGAGGTGTTCGGCTGAAGCTTCTAGGCGAGCCATCTCGCGGCGCAGTTCTTCAGTCGATGCACGGACTGTTTCAGCCTCGGCCTCCAGACGCCGAAGGTCGCTGGTCTCTTGCCGCAGCGACTCAACCTCGGAGGTCAGGGCTTTCTTGCTATCTTCGAGTTGATCCAGTTCCTTGATCAATTCATCAGCACGGTCAATCTTGTGCTGGATGGCACTCAATGCCTCTTCCTTCTCGAGCAATAGGCGGGCTGTCTCCGCATGCTTCGTGATCGCCGCTTCCGTTTCGCGATCAAGCTCGCGAATCTCTTGTCGACGGTCATCTAGCATTTGATATTCGCTAAGCAGTTCGTCCCGCTGTCGTATCAAGGCGTCAACTTCAGCCTGTCGTTCTGCGAAATCTCGTAAAGCCGCTGTTCTTTCCGCGAGCTTTTCGTCGATATCGACTAATTCCTGGCGTTTCGCATCAACTTGTGCAATCAGTGCAGCATGCTGTTGTTGAGGTCCTGCGTTTCGAACAACTTGGTCGTGTCTGATCGCGAGTGCCAGTTCAACAACGATCAAGGCCATAAGAGCTAGACTGCCAAGGGCGAACAGTGTGAACAGATCCATATTAAGTAGCTCCGTGATTAATCAGCGGGGAGAATATCTCGCGCTTTTTGTTGAGCGGGACTAATAGGTGAAGAACGAGACTGGTGTCTGATGTCTCTCATTGTTGGCTATCTCGCTGCGGAGTCTTAAAAGATTCGCGCTCTTGTTTCAATCTTGCAATTTCAGTGGATAGTTGCTCTTGTGTGGTTATTTGCGCTTCTAATGTTCCGCGCGTCTGAGTCAGCTGCTGCTGAATTGCAGATAAATCCCGCGATGTTTGGTTGATCTCGGCGCGCTTTTCCGTCCAGTCATCTGCAAGCTTTGCCAAGGCCTCGGTGCGCGTTTTTACTTCAGCATCAAGTCGTTTTTGCTCTTCTCGTAAGCGCGTGATCTCATCATCAAGCCCACTGCGACTGATCGTTCGCTGGGCGATGGCTTCGCGGAGTACGGAAAGCTCATCGCGAGATGTCAGTATTTCAGCAGTGATCGTTTTGACTGTTTCACGTGTTTCGAGCAGTTTTTGCTCCGCTTCAGATAAGCGCTCACCTTGTTCCTTTAGTGCTGTCTCTGTTGCCTCGCGGCGGCTTTCCTGCGTGCGAATCGCTTCTTCTAATGCTCTGATTTGTTCATTTAAAGTGATGCTTCGCGATTCCTTTTCAGCCACATGTGCTTGGAGTTGGACAAAATTGGCTTGGATCGTCTGGGCCTGACTCCTGGCCTCAGATAACGTACTACGAGTGGAATTGAGTTCCGTGGTCAATTCAGATAGACGTTGCTCACGTTCGGAAAGCGTTTCTTGCGCTGATTCGATCTGAGTTTGCAGACTGGCCTCTTGGCGTTGTAGGGTTTCTAGCGTCGTGTTCAGGCTGTCTGCCCGGCGTTCTAACGGTTCCAGCGCAGAACGTAGACTCGACTCGGTAGCCTTTAAGCCTGCGATCTCAGTGCGCAGCCGATCTCGTTCCTCGCGCGTTGTCTCGGTCTCTGTTCGGAGCTTTGCGTTGTCTTCGGTGAGTTGCTGCTGCTGCCTTTGCCGCTCGCTAGTGTCTGCTTCCAGGGCGGCAGCCTGGTCGCGCAGGCTGGCTGTCGTTGATCGTGCCTCCTGTAGCTTGCTGAGCTGTCCATCGAATTCAGCGATTTGTTCTTGAAGACGGCTTTTTTGCTGTGCTTGATCGGTGACCGTTTGTTTTAGTGTTTCTACCTGGACTTCAAGATCGGTCTGTTCAGTAGTGAGCCGATCAAGCTGACTTCTTGCGCGTTCAACATTAGGTGTGAGCTCTTTGATGCTTGCTTGAAGCGATGCGAGTGCGCGCTCGGCACCTGTGCGCTCCTGATCGAGCGATGCGAGTTTGGCCTCGGCTTCCTGTTGTTTGCGTTCGGCAGCATCGGCCTGTTCTTGTAGCTCAATCACCTTTTGGGCATCGACGCGTGCATTAGCGACTTGGCGGTCTAATTGTTCGCGCTCATTGCTAAGACTGAGCATCTGTTCGTTGAGTGTATCGTTTTGCTGAAGCAATCTGTCTTTTTCTTGCTGCAGCCTGACGATATTGCTCTCTAAGCTATCGCTATTTGCCTCGAGCGACATGAAGCGGGTGTCTAAAGCCCGAATCTGAAAAAAGAGAAAGGCAACAACAGTGAGTGCAACCAGTGCCGAGATTGCCGCAATGAGGGTATTTGTGCGCATTAGCGAAGGTCCTGTTCAACAAGGTCAATGCAGGCTTGTAGATCATGGTCGAGCTCATCGACCCAAAAGCGGCGAACCCGCCAACCCAGGGAACGAAGCTGATGGTCGCGCCAATAGTCATCGAGTTTGCGAAATCCATCCGGGTCTTGGTGATAGCGGCGTCCGTCGACTTCGAGATCGAGCTTGGTGCCGTTTGTGCCAAAAAGCGCGAAATCTAATCGTCTTCCTGCAATGTCATACTGAGGGATCGGGTCAAGACCCCGTTGCCTGAGAGCAGAATCAACAATGCGCTCCCAATGGCTATCGAATACCGTCTCTCCGCCGCGTTTCGGAGGCTCGGTGGCGCGTGCGGCGAGCGTTGTGAGTGATCGGAGCTGACCGGAGCGAGCAAAGGCTAAATCGCCGAAAATGTGTACGACGGCACGGGCTCGACTGATCGCCACGTTCAGACGGCGCCAGTCGTTTTCGAAAAAGCGTTGTCCGCTATGAGGGCTGCCGGAAAAGACGACCGGTGAAAACAGGATGAGATCCCGCTCCTGGCCTTGAAAGCCATCGATGGTTGCAACGCGAAGATCGGCAGTTTGGAGGGTATCCGCAGGCAGCGCTGATTGGAGTGCGCGTTCAAGCGCAAGGACTTGGTGGCGAAAGGGGGTGATGATTCCCACGCTGCCGCCATATTGTTCTTGCAGGAACAGCGTTTCTAGGTGTTTGGTGATCGCCTGCGCTTCTTCTTCGTTGACGTTGCTTCCGCGCTGCTGCAAGCCGGACCGGCCTGGAACGTCGGTCCAGACGAGTCCCGGCTTGGCCCCACGCGGAACCTTCAACTGGCGTTCGTCGATTGCTGAGCGCAAGCGGTTGCCATAAAAACTCTGGTTGAGATACTCGACAATCTGAGGCGCCGACCGGTACTGCTCTCGGAGCATGATTGCAGGGACATTTTCTTGAGAGCGAGCGAGATCGAACAGCGAGCATCGGCCTTGTGCGTAGCGGCCCATGCCGGTTTCTGGCAAGTCCTGGGCGGTCATCAAATTCCGGTCCTGGCGTGCGCCGATCTGCGGGATGAAGGCAAGTTGTCGCTCGTCTCCAACCACCACTGCGCGACGCGCTCGTGCGAGTAACGGAAGCGCTGAGGCAATGTCGCACTGGCTTGCTTCGTCGAAGACCACGAGATCGAACAGGGCTGCGTGCAGTGGTAAGCGCCGGGGTGTGCCGAGGATGCTGGCCAGCCAGAGTGGTCGGTGTCCGATGACCTGCGCGGCAAGCGGGTAGTCAGGTTGCGTCATTCCGTCGAGCTGACGGTCGCGGTAAGCGTTGGTCAGCGCGAGGCGATCCGACTCGGTCAGCGATGCCAGCGACCTGAGATGCTGTGCCAGCACGGGCTTGGCTAAAAGGGCGATTTGCTCACCAAGTGCTACCGGATCGGTCGGTTCTGGCAAGTCTGCGAGCTTATTTCGATCCCGGCGAATGCAGTGCTCCAGAGTGACTAGATCAGCGCCATCGGGCAGGCTGCCCTCGGTGTCTTGTACTGAGGCTGGGTTTGGGCGTCGAAACCAGTCCATCAGCTTAGCGAGTCGTCCTCGTGCTGGTTTGGCTGAGGTTGGTGTCGAGTTGCCCGGGGGCCGCTGTTGGCGCGCGTTGCGCCGGTCAATATGCTCGGCCAGCCGGGTATGGAGGCGGCGCCGTTCGGCCTGAAGGGCGAGTGCCTGGTCACGTTGGCTTATAAGCTGGGCGAGCCCGGAGAGCGTCATCTCGTCAGGCGGCGGTATTGAGGCGGCCGGCTGATTGATGAGTTGTCCAAGAACGTCGTTTAAGGACTGGTCGCGCTCGGTACGAGGATCGAGCGTCCGCACCATAAACGGGGCGTCGGTTGCAATCGCTTGCAGGCGCGATTCGACGGCATCGAGCGCTTGGTGATTCTTGGATGCGACCAGCACGCGCTGATCCTTGGCCAGCGCGGAGGCGACGATAGAGACGATGGTTTCAGTTTTTCCCGTGCCTGGTGGACCGGTTACAACGGTCAGCGTATGGCGCATCGCCGAGGCGCAGACTTGGAGTTGCTCGGCGTTGAGTGGACCGACGTTGAGAGCCGGAGCGGGTTGCTCTATGGGTGGCGTGGTGTGGCCGAGTAAGGCGCCAAGTGCCGTCTGCGATAACTGCTCCGTTGACCAGTCGGCGAGCGCATCGAGATCTCGCGCGGCGCCGGCGGTAAAGCTCTCTTCATCATGTAAGAAGAGGCCCATCGCATCAAAGATGCCCGGCGTTGCGGAGTCTAGCCGAGCTTGCGTCAGGAGTCCTGTGAGGCGACCGCGAATCGCGGAGGCCATGGCCTCCTTGAGTCGATCGAGGAATTCTGTTGGAGACAGTCCTGAGCTCGCAGTTGGCTCAGAGCCTTGGCTGTTGCTGAAAACCTCGCGCAAGCCAGCTTCTGTCCACGCCGTGCTCCGTGCCGCGGCCTTGATCCAGTCCGGGTTGACCATGACCGATGCGGTCTCGATCAGAATCTGTAACTGCGTGGCATGGCGTTCCCAGCGTGCAGCGATGAGGCCGATCGGCCAGATCACAGGCACGCCGATCTTGCGCCCAACGGCCAGAGGCCATCCTATGGCTAGAGCGTTTTCAAGGTTTTCCCGGCGAATGAGCGCTTCCCGGAAGTGTGCGGGTAGGTTGTCTAATTCAATGCAGATTCGACCTACCCTTTCGGTACCGCTCCACCAGATGCCACGGCCTGCCAGGAGTTGGAATTTTACCCCGTGACGGTCTGGTCCCTGTGCCATGGCGCCACGCGGATCGGCGCGCAAGGTTGAAGCATAATAGCGCAGGAGGGCCTGCGCAGAAGGGGCCGCCAGTGCAATACCATCCGGTCTCTCGGGTGCGATCTCTGTGGCTATCTGCTCAAAGCGTGCGGGAACAGCAAGCAGGATACTTTGCGACAAGCTTTCTGAAGCCTTGTGCTCGGGAGGTGAATCGATGGAGGAGGAGGATGTGGTGGTGCTGGGTGCCGCTGTTTGCGCTCTCGTGATCACACGCCATTTGCGATCCGCTTCTAGAACGATGTGGCCGCTTCGAGTCAGGCGGTATAGCTCGGTGAGCAGCTCGCGCCGCCTTGGTGGATCAAGGTCGTACCCGAGAATGCGCAGAAGTTCCCCTGTTGTTCGGCCTGAGGGGAATGCGCTGATGATTCGCTGCAGGTCCATCTTTGTGATGCGATTGCGTTCAATGCGGGGCTTTCGACCCTGAGTTTGCTTCAGCGCCGACGATGCTGCAACCGAAGCTCTTGACGATG
>NZ_JAYESN010000111.1:0-12385 GCF_034860625.1 Lamprobacter sp. | reverse complement strand
CTGTTTAGCCGAGCGCTGTTCGAGACGCGCTCCGAGCCGATTCAGGGCAGCCGTTATCGATTGCGGCTGATCATCGGTAGTCTCCCGAGTTACTCCCGAGTCAGTATCGGCTGGTTCTCGCTCTCTCCAGAATTACCATGCGCTGATCGGTCCGGTGTGGAGACTGTCTTCTTCACCATCCTGTCTTCCCTCATTCCTTCGTCTTCTTCGACTCGATGATAACGAGACCAAGCGATGAAATCACGCTGGCGTCTGATCCAAGCTCGAGCCTTGCCAATCCCTCCACCTTCCAAAGCTCTTCAGGGGATGATCTCCATGATGACGTCTGTACAGAGCCGCGAGCGCTGCAGCAAGGCCTCTTTTCTTTCGGATGAGCGAAGTGTGCATTCCGACGAACGTGGCCACCCATTCCGGCGATCGTGACCCCTTGGAGAATCGCAGCGGCGCTGGCACCGCGCTGCATCCTGGACCGCTACCTCTATGCCGATGTGGCGCAAGTGATTGCCAATGGCTCGCGCATGACCACCGTGCTCCAAGCCTGGAATCCCGACGACGCGGGTTGCCTGAGACCGCCACCCGGTTACAGGCCAGATCCCGAGAGCAGCCTCATGATCCTGGCCAGGGCCAAACTGAGCTATGCACCACCCAATCTGCCGCAGCTGTGGATCAAGCAAACTGGCTACGCCTTCGAGCGCTTCGTTGAGCTGAACTGACGAGAGGCGGCGGTCGCCGCTGCGGCGGATCCGCTGGAGCGCGATCTCGACGCCCCCGTTCTCAGTTGGTTGCTACTCGAGTGCCAAGGTGCTCGAGGCCGCGGTCGAGTTCGACAAGACCCGTTCCGAGCTGAGGAACGCCATTGCCAGGCTGGGGAGTCTCCGGTCGCGCGGTCTCGGCACCGTTGCTAAAGGCGCACCGGTAGGGTCAGCGCAAGACGTTCCTGTGCCCGACTCAACGCGCCAATGCGCTCGATCAGCCCGGCGCGTACTCTTGGAGCATCGACACTGGAGGTCAACTCTGAACCGCCGGTGTCGACTTTAATCCGCTTCAACGCGCTGCCGTTCCGGTTCACCATCCTCCGCTTCATTGGTCGGGGTGGTCACTTCCCTGTCTTCTTCGCCGTCGACCAGCGAGCCCGTTGCCAAGATCATCGTTTCGGTCTCAGCATCCGCACGCTTCAATGCCTCATCCTGGTCCGCTCGCTCGACCGACGCGCGGCCCCGACGCTCAAGATCAATCAGATCCCGCCCGAGCCCATAGACCAAGCGGCGCAAGTCATGGGTCAGATTTTTGCGCAGCTTGTTGTTGAGCACTCCGGCGAACCAGAGCCCATCGAGCAGCATCAGCGTCTGATCCAGGCGTGAGATCAGGCGCACATACTGCGCCAATGCGGGGGAGGAGACCTGCAGCGTGACCTCACGCGGATTGGTATAGCGCGGCAGTGGCACACCGCCTTCGGCATCGGCGAGCACCTTCAGCCGTGCATGCTCATCGTTCAGACGCTCAGCAACAGCGGCGATCCGGCTTGAGACCAGATCCTCAATCTGATCCATCTCCGCCTCCTCGGCCAGGATGCGCAGCACCACCGAGATCGAGTACAGCGCGCTGACCACGAGCATGAAGGAATGTCCACGCTGAAGGACGTATTGGGCATTCTGGCTATGAATGATGAGCGTTTGCTCAAGGATGGGTTTGGAGAAGGCGCGCTTGGAGGTGGGTGACGGCGAGGCCATGAGCTGTACTCCGCTGTGATAGGGAGGCTTCAGCCTGACGGAATAACGGTTCACAGCGCAGCATTGAAAAGTGCTGCCAGCGCGTCGTTTTCACGCGCCACGAACACGATGACGTGCATTGAGAGAGGGGCGTCGAGAAAGACGTTAAAAATGACAATCTTTTAACGTCGCGGACCGCGCCTTGCGGTTATAAAGTGTAAGGGAAAACCCGTACAATGAGTCTCATGCAATGTCGCATTCCCTCACCATGACCCGCGAGGCCCGTCAACGCTATGTGATGCAACGTGCACGCCAGGCACGTGGGCTCAGCCAACGCGAGCTCGGACAACGCGTCGGCGTCTCTCCAGCGACCATCTCGCAGTTGGAGAATGGGCGGAAATCGCTCAACCCCAGGCTCGCCGAACGGCTGGCTAACGCGCTCCAATTGCAGGGTCAGGCGCTGCAGCAGTTGCTCGACACCGACGACGCCGCCCAATGGCGACGTTGGATCTGGCGCTCGCGCTGCACACCGAACGAGAAACTCCTGCTGCTGGCCCTGCTCGATCGCTCTGCACAGGCCACGGATACTGAGGGCCTCGTCGAGCAGACCGGGCTGCCGGAGGGCACCGTGCGCGCGCTTACGGATGCCTTGCATCGCCAGGGTCTGCTGCGCCGGATCTTCGACAGCCAAACCGGAGCGCAGGCCTGGTGCTTTGCGTTGACCCCGGCGCATGGAGCACAGCAGCCATGATAGCGAACAGCGGACAGACGGACAGGCTCAGCGCGTTGCAGCAGTGCCTACTGCCCTATGGGGTTGAGCATGAGGTCAATACGGGTGAGCAGCTCGACGCGCGCCTGGCTCAGAACTGCATCGGCATCGTGCTGCGCGGGCAATTGCGAGTGATCTGGGAGCAGGATGCCGGTGCGTCCGATCTCGCGCTCTTGCGCACCGGTGACTGGGTCAATGAACAGGGCTTTCTGCTCGGTGAGGCGCCTGCCCATACCCTTTATCGGGCGGCTGCTTTTACTCGGCTGTTGTTGATCGACATCGCTCAGCTCAACGCTCGACTCGCCGATGGGGCGTTAGCGGATGTGCAGACCAGGTTGCACCCGGCGTTGGCCGAGTATTTGGCTCGACGGATGACGACACTGTCCGATCGGTTGCATCAGGTTCGCTTTGCCGACACCGAATCGCTGATCCTGCAGGTGTTGCAGGAGGCGAGGACCTGGCCTTCGGCGATGTCGCATCCGGAGGGGACCTTGGTCATGGCGCCCTGCAAGCTCATTGCCGAGCGGATCGGCTGTGCGCGTGCGACCGTCAGTCGACTCCTGGGTGATCTGATGCGCGCGGGACGGCTGCGGCGTGAGGGGCGTCGGCTGCTGTTGCTCGACGAACCGTTGGTTGCGGATGCCCGCTGATGGCGGCGCAGCGTCGCGGCCAGCACGCACGGCTCCTGGTCATGATGGCCCTGGTGCCACTGACCTCGGCAGCCAACGTTGAGACCCACCTCGAGACGCTGGGCTTTGAGGTGCCGTTAAGGCAGGGGGAGCGGCTGCCAGCCTGGCAGCAGCGGCACCTGGAGGCGCCGCAGGCAGAGCCGATCCAGCGGGCCTCCGCTCCCGGCATCCGGCATATCCGCGAGCGCGAGGCCCTGCCGACGCCGATCGCCCAGCGGCGGGCACGTTATGCCGCGCTGGTCGAGGCCGAGGCGAGGCGCCAGGGCGTCGACCCCGAACTGGTGCATGCGGTCATCCGCGCGGAGTCGAGTTATCGGCCGCGCGCGCAGTCACCGGCCGGTGCCCGCGGTCTGATGCAGCTGATGCCAGCCACGGCCAAGCGTTTTGGGGTCTCGGACATCTGGGAGCCGGCGGAGAATATTCGCGGTGGCGTCACCTACCTGCGATTTCTGCTGGATCGCTTCGAGGGCAATCTTCGTTTGGTGCTTGCCGCTTACAACGCCGGGGAGGGCGCTGTGGCGAAGTACGGCCATCGCATTCCGCCGTATCCGGAGACGCGCACTTATGTGGACAGAGTGCTCGGGTTCCTGGGGTCTGGATAGCCTGTGTTACCCGTAGGTCACTGAGCGTCATCAGGGCGCGTCGGAAATCACGCCGAAAAAGGGAATCTTTCGCCATCGCGCCATGCAGGCCCGCTGCTTAACCTGACGTCATCGTTCGCGACCATCCGCGCAGCGGCTGCTGATGCGGTTGGATGCGTCGAACGGATACCGGTGCCCGTCCATCAGGACGGGCGGTTTCAACGTCAACCGTTGAGGACAGCGATGCCTACCGTTCTCGCCCGCAATGTCGCCCGCCGGCGCCATGCGCTCGGCTACTCCCAACTCATCCTCGCCCACCATGCCGAGATCAGTCAAAGCTGGATCTCGCGCATCGAGTCCGGCGAGACCCCCTCACTGGGCATGCTCAACAAGCTTGCCCATTACCTGAAGACCGACGTCAGCACCCTGTTGGCTGACCCCGAGCAGAGGAGCCACCGTCATGCCCGCTGATCCCCGTACCTGGGTCTGGGACTGCCGCGGTCTCACCCCCGCGCAACGCCTCACCTTGTTTGCCCTCAGCGACCAGGCGGATGCCGATCAGGGCACCTGCCGGGTCTCGTTGTCCGAACTGGCCGAGCAGACCGAGCTCAGCCGCCGCGGTGTCATCAAGGCCTTGGGCGAGTTGGATGGACGTTTCATTGATCGCGAGCGCGGCGGACCCGGTCGACGCACCCGTTATCGCCTGCGCTGGGATGATGCGGTGGCCCTGCTGCCAGAGCAGTCGATCAATGCCGCTGCACACGAGGTGTTGGACCTGACCCTGCCGTCGACAGCGGCGCTGAGTCTTGGCGACCTCCCGGTACAGACGCTGATCGGCAACGCGATGCCTGACCAACCCGAGCCAGCGCGTCCGGTCTCGATCACACCGAGCACCACCGCGCGGGCCTTCAGTGCACCCGCTAGTGAACCGCCTGCACCCGTCCGGCATGAGGCACCAATGGCCCTAGGGAACCCCGTGCTCGACTCCGGTGCCCTGAATGCCCCATCCGCGCCTGAGGTACCCCGTGCACCGGTGCACAGCGTTCCCCCATCCGATGAACCCTATGCACCAACCGAGGCCCTGAGTACCCCAGCGCTGGTGCACAGCGTGCCTCCCAACACCAGCAACAACCAATCAATACAAGATAAGGATGCGTCGTTGTTGTTGGAGCAGACCCCGCGCGCGCGCACGAGCCAGCGCGCGCAGCCGATCCCGGAGGACTGGATGCCCGCTGCGCGCGTCTATGTCTGGGCGGAGAAACAAGGCCTGACCAAGGAGTGGGTCGACGCTCAGATCGACGAGTTCGTCATCTACTGGAGCGATGCCGGTGAGCGGCGCAAAGAGCTGGGATGCCACCTTCATCAACCGCCTGACCTGGCTCAACCTCAACCCGCATCAAACCACCCACAGCAGGAGTCGCACCGATGACCCCATCCAACATACCGGACTGGCTGACAAAGACTACGCTCGCGACGCGACTCCGCTCGACGACATCCCCTGGATGCGAACCGCTGCTGTCGGCTGAGCAATTGGCTGAGCACAGCCGCGCCGAGGTCCGCAAACTGCTCGCCGAACGTCAGGAGGCCGCGCAGCGCCGCCTGGAGACCCGGATCGGGCGCAGTGGCATCCCGCCTCGGTTCCAAGGCAAGACCTTCACCGACTACCAGACCCGCGTGCCTGAGCAACAGCACGCACGCGAGGTCTGCCAGACCTACGCCGAGCGGTTCGTTGCGCGGGGAGGGATGAGTGACAATCTGCTCCTGCTCGGAGGACCCGGCACCGGCAAGACGCATCTGGCCTGTGCGATCCTGGCGCAGGTCATCCGCGCCGGACACACCGGGCTGTTCATGACCGCTTACGAGGCCCTGAGCACCTTGCGTGAGAGCTATGGACCGCAGGCCCTGCGCTCCGAGCGCGAGTCGATGGCCTTGCTGAGCGAGCCCGAGCTGCTCGTGCTCGACGAACTCGGGCTGGCGATCGGGCGCGATGCCACGCGCCAGGCGCTCCTGTTCCAGGTGCTCAACGCCCGCTATGGCCTGCAGCGCGCGACGATTGTGCTCGGCAACCTGAGGCTGAGTGAGCTGACCCACTTCCTCGGCGAGCGCATCGTCGACCGGCTCTGTGATGGCGCCTCACCGGTGGTGAGCTTCAATTGGCCGAGCCATCGTCGGCTGCGGGTGGTCAACGGCGGTGAGCCGAACGCATGATCATCACGATGATGATCGGCGACGCTCCGTTCCTCTTAGTCCAAGCGCTTGAGCGAGCCACACACAACACAGGCCACACCCGGAATACCGGATGTGGCCTGGAAACAGGTGGGTCGATCAGGGAACCGCCGGGGATGACGGTGACGGGTCAGTGTCGCTCCAGATGAGTCCATCCGGACCCAGGTGCGTGCTGGCGTCCGTCTCGGCGTCTCGGTCCTCGATCGCAGCACGACAGGTGGCCGGATCGAGCGACACCAGCGTCACGGCGCCGTCATTGATCCACGCGACACCGGCCAGGAAGCCCTGCAGGCGCGCGAGCGAATCGGCGTGGATGAGCAGCTGTGCCATCTCAGAGCAAACCCCGGGATGCGAACGAGACCGTGCCTTCGCGCCCGACCACGATGTGATCGAGGACGCGGATCTCGAGCAGATCGAGCAGCGTGCACAGGCGTTTGGTGATGTCGATATCCGCCTGACTCGGCTCTGGATCGCCGCTGGGGTGGTTATGGATCAGGATGACCGCCGCACTGCGATGGGCCAACGCGGCCTCGGCGACCACGCGTGGATGCACCGAGCAGCCATCGATGGTGCCCTGAAACAGCACCGAGAGTTCGAGCAGGCGATGCCGACTGTCGAGAAAGGCGCAGGCGAACAGCTCGCGCGACTCCGGCGCAAAGCGCAGACGGCAATAGCGCTGCACGGTCTCGGCATCGCAGAAGGTCTCGTAGGGTTGGCTCGGCTCGAGCACCCGCACGGCCAACGCGATCAGGCTCTGGCGTTCGGGCTCACTCAGATCCTGAGGGGCCAGGCTGGCAAAGCGATCGCTGGGTGGGGTGTTGTGTTGGGTCATGGTCGTGGTGACTCCAGAAAAGACCGAGGCTCGCGCCACCCCGCGGGGCGACACGGCCCCGGTCGGGTGTGTGATCGGATCGCCGAGCGGCGATCCGTTGGGGTCAAGGTCAGGCCAGGCAGCGTGCTGCGCGCGCTTGCCAAATATCGGCCCAGTCCAGACTGCTCCTCTCGGCAGGGATCGGGTCTGCGGGGATGCGCAGCGTCACGGCCAGTCGTGGTCTCAGGCGATCACGCAGGGCCGCTGCAGCCCGTTCGCCGGCGTTGGAGCGATCCTTATCGACCCATAGGGTCAGATGGCGCACGCCCGCGGGCGGTACGAACCGCTGCATCAAGCTCGCCGACAGGCAGGCCCAGACCGGCATGGCGCTCAGCGCCGAGGCGGCCAGCGCCGTCTCCAAGCCCTCGGCGACGCCTAAGGACTCGCCGGCGGGCATCAGGCGCACCGCACTGCCGCCGAGCGATCGACCGGCGATCGCCGGCAGGAGCTTGCGCGGCGTGGCCACGGGTGCCTTGCCCTGGCCATGGGTGTGCAGATAGGTGCGATGCAGGCTGACCGGCGCACCCGAAGGTGCACGAACCAACGCTAACAGGGTCGGGAAATGCCCACCGAGTACAGATCGCCTCTGGGCGTCCTGACCCCAATAGGGCAATGCCGGGTGCAGTCTAAGGGCTTCAGGATCAAGGTCAGCGGCGCTGAGTCCACGTCCGGCCAGATAGCGGTGCAGCACGCGGGCATCCGGATGATCCGCAGCCAGCGCCTGCGACCAGAGCCGCTCCAGCGTGGCGCCGGTCCCCGATCGTCGTTGTTGCGGCAGCGTCACTCGGCGCTGGACGTTGCGGCTCGGGGTCGCCCAAGCCAGCGTGCAGGCGCCCTGGTCAGGGTCCAGGCGCAACACCTCGGCCACGCGCTCCAGCGTCTGCGGAAACGACCAGCCGAACAGCCATTGCAACAAGGCAAAACCGTCCGCAAACGCCCCGCAGGTGGCACAGATGCCACCGCCAGTGGTCTCGACATCGGCAAACAAGCGAAAGCCGTCGCCATGGACACCACCATGGACCGGACAGGCCACATGCCGTCCCGGTCGATCCAGGGCAGCGGCGAGCCGATCGCCCGCCAGGTGATTGAGTACGGCACACCAGCCCGCCCTCTGGCAGGCCGCGCGCACGCGTGACGCTTCCAGTCGAGGCATAAGCCATCTCCACTAGGGGCTGAAACGGCGCGTCCTGATCAGGGCGAGCCGGTCAGCCGGAACAGGGGATCAGGAAAGCGGCCTGACGGAGGGTTCAGTCGACACCGTTGACGGCATCGACCTGCAAGCGACAGATCAGAATCGGCTGATCGCCGTCTTCAATAACCCTCAGGGGTGGGCTGATGACGCCCGCCTCGACCAGCGCCGACAAGGCGCCGGCGGCTGGTCCAAACTCGGCGATTGCGACCTCATCCGGCGCCAAGGCCAGATCCGGCCGATCCAGGGTTGCGACGGCCACGAGCGCACCGGGCGAGTGCGCCTCGATGAGCAGGATCGCGCGACGCCCAGAGCGACGATGGCGTGACCACTGAATACGGCAGCGACGTTGGTTGAACAGAATACACATTAGACAGGCTCCAACGGACACCGTGCAGGGGTGACGGGTCCACAATGACAGCGTATACCCCGATTCGCGGCCCGCAGGGCAGCGAATCGGGCGCTCAGGGTTCGCTTAGCCAGAGGCAGGGCTAGGCCAGGGCAGGCTGCAACCGTGGCCGAGCGGCAGAGGCCGTGATCAGCGCCCGGGTGCGCTGTTCGTCGATGACGAGCCGATAGACGATTTTCAGATCGGCCCGTGTGGCGCGGTCCTGCGATTCGACGAGCAGGTTGAACAGAGTGGATTGGGTCTCGGCGAGTTGCCGGTCGCTGGCGGTATCTAGAAAGGTATCGATCGCTTGCCAGGTTTCACGGTTGAAGGGCATCAGTGGTCTCCTCAAAAAACGGGGAGACACCGGCCCCGATGGGGAGAGGATCTCCCCAAAGGGTGGATGAAATGGCCACGCGAGGGTGGCCCGGTCGGACGCGATTGAAAGAGCCCAAATGGGCGGCGACACAGCGCGTCTTCGGTCGCCAACAGCGGTGATCGGCCATCAGGCAGATCACTCACAAATCCGCCTTTCCTTTGCCTCCGTTCTTGGACGGGGGCAAAGGAAAGGCCCCGTCCACGGCCAGGGCCGGGACGGGAGCGGGGGATGCGCCAGAGAGCGATGGGCCACAGCGCAAGGGGTCTATAGGCTGTCAAGCTTGCCGCCAACGCGGCCTGCCCGACAGCGCGAAAGCCACCCGATCGGCGGCTGTTTCATGGTTCAGCCGACCGGGCGCGCCAGGCTTTCAGGCCGCCAACAGCAAGCGCTCGGCGGCCCCGAACAGCTCGTCTTCAGCGCTGTGATGTCCTGCACCTGGATCGCCGAGGCAAACAGCTCCGAGACATCGATCCCGATGCCGATGCCCAGTGTTTCCAGGCCGGCGGCGCTGCACTGCGCCAACAACGCGCTCGTCGCTTCCCGATCGGCCGGCTGGCCATCGGTCAGCACCAGGATCACTCGACGGGGCTCGGGACGGGCCAACAGATCGGCGGCGGCAAACCAGAGCGCACCGCGCATCGGCGTGCCGCCCCGAGCGTCCTGAATGAACGCACCGGCCCGTGCCCGCGCGCGCTCACCATGGCGAATCAGCGTGGTGATGCCGGACTCAACGCCTGAGCGACTCGGGAAGGCGGAGACGGCCAACGAGACGCCATTGATGGCATCCAGGGCCAACGCCAGCGCCAAGGCGGACTCGAGCGCAATGTCGGCGCGCAGCCGCGCAAGGCTGGGACCCATCGAGACCGATGCGCGCATCGAGCTCGACAGGTCGATCAGCAGATGCAACGCCGTATTCACAGCGATGCGCTCGCGCTTGCGGGCGAATAACCGCGGATCACCGAGGGTGGCGCGATAGAGGCGCTTGCCCATCAGGCGGGTACCGCTGCGTTGCGGCAATGGACGATCGAAGCGCGACGCCTGCACCAGCCCCTGCAGCCGTGCCATCAAGCGGCGCGACTCGGGCTGCACCCGCGCGAGCAGGCGCAGTCCGGCCGAGGCGCAACCCTGATAAGGCTCGGGGTGAGGCAGGACACAACGCTGGGTGTGAGCACCGGCGTCCTCGAGCAGCGTCTTGGCCTGGGCAAAGAGATCCCGGGGGAGATCCCCGGCACTGGCGCTCAAGGCCTGCGCGATGGCCGCCTGTCCGTGCTGAGCCTGAGGCTGCTGCGGCGCCGCAGTACTCGAGGTCCTGTGCGCGTCGGCGTGCCCGGCATCCGCATCGGCGGCGCCGGGCTGATCAGGTGATGATGCCGAGGCGTTCTTCGCCGGCGCCGGAACGGACTCACGAGCGGATGGCTGTGCGGTCTGTCCGACATCAGCCTGATCCGTCGTGCCCGCGCTCGCCGTCGAATCTACGTCCTGACCCGGCGTCGGGTTTGAGTCCGCAGTCGATGTGGGCTCAGACGGAGCCTCTGATGCGGCTCCCGAGCCGGTCTCTGGCTGAGGGCTGTGCGTGTGTGCGGCGGGAGCATTCGGCATTTCTGCCGGATCGCCCTGTCGTTCAGCCTCCAGCAGGTCGCGGAGACGGCGTGCCAGTTCGACCGCGTCGGTGGTGCTCGCCAGATGGCGCGCCTCCACCAGCAGCCCCTGCAGCCGATGCACCGTGCGTGCGGGAAACACCGCGCGGAGCACGGATTCGGCCTGCCTGGTCGCGGCGGCGAGTCCTGCATACCCCAGCACCTGATGGCGCAGGGCGAGCAGCAGATAGCTGCTCAGAATCCGCCCCGGATGGTCGTCAGCCGAGGCCGTCCCGAGCCCGCCGTCGACGAGCAACTGCGCACAGACCGCCTGCAGCGTGTCACGCGTTCCCGGATAGGGAATCGCCAGCGCCTGCTCAATGCGCACATCCTCGAGGATGTTCTGCAGCGTTATCTGCAGCGCATCGCCGGCGGAGGCCGCCTGTTGATAGACGTCGAAGTCGGTGTAGCGCAGATGAGCGGCCTCATGGGCCAGATAGCCCCAGGCCACCGGCAGCAAGGCCGTGTTCTCGGGCAGGGCCGGCACCTGGATAGTGCGCCCATCCGTGCAGGCCTCCTGGCCGCCGACGCGGACCTCAACGCCAAACTTGCGGCCCAAGGCGGCGGCGACGATCGGCATGGCCTGTTTCAAAGAAGCTGTCATTGGATGCTCCAAGGTGACTGGAGACACCGGCCCCTGCGGGGGCCGAGTGCCCCCGAAGGGTGATGTGTGAAGGGATGAGGCGCCGGTACTTAGAACCAGAAGTCCTGGTTGGGGACCGGCTCGCTCGGGGCTGCAGGGGTTGGCGCAGCAGGCGCTGGCGTTGACGCCGAGTCGCTGGCTGACGCCGGTGTGTTCACCGCAGGCGCCTCGAACAGCGCGTCGAAGTCGTTTGCCCCATTCGTGGCCGCGGCCTCAGCCGGCACCGCTGAGGCCACCGCTGGCAGACCTTGCGTTTGAGCGAGGGTGTCGGCCGGCATCAGCGCCTCCAACGCCAACAACCCGGCCCCATGACGGGCCATGGTCTCGGCATCGCTGACCAGGCGCATCAGCGCCCAGCCCTCAAGGAAGCGTTGGCCCTCGATCGGACCGGTCAGCGGTAGCCGGGCCAGCCATTGGCCCAGGGCCTGCACCACCGGATCAATCCGGCGATCGACAAAGCTCAGGGCATCGAGCTTCTCGTGCACCCGCCGGAAGGTTCCCAGCGCACGCCGCGAGAGTGAGGCCTGGCCGACGAATGCGCGCTCCAACCCACGGGCGAGTTGCTCGACCTCGGTGAAGATGGTCGTGCCGACCTCCTGCAGATCATCCGCCAGCGTATCAGCGCCCACCACCGGTGAGCTCTCGATGCGCAGCGCCTGCACGCGGAAGCGAAACTGTCGCCGCACCTGGTCCACCGGATCGACGGCGTTGCGGATCGCGCTCGACCAGTCGGGATAGGCCGCGCACCAGGTATCGATATGCTGGTCGTAGTCGCTCAGAAAGCGCTCGGCATCGGCCTGGGCCTCGGCGCTGATCCGCGCGGCTTGCTGTTGCAGCTCAGCGGCCCGGCGATCCGGAATCAGATAGCCACCCAGGAACCGCGTGCCAACCGCCAACAGCTCACGCTCGAGCTGCTGCTTGTGGCGATGGAACACGCGCAGGGCCTCTGGATTGCAGACCTTCTTGCTGCCCAGCGAGACCAGGTCCACGGGGGGGCGCTCGTCGCCTAAGTGCAGATCCTCGGCGCGCAATTGCTTGCGCCCGGACCAGATGCGGAAATCGATCCGGAACAGGGTCATCTGTTCGGTCAGCCGCAGCACGTCAGGCGGCGTCAAGGGATGGGTGGTCGATTCAGTCATACGAAACCTCCCGCGCCGTGCCAGACCCGGTTCGGGTCTGGATGCGGCGCACGATACGGGTCAATGGATTCAGAACCAGAAGTCGTCCTCGCCGGCGGCGATCTGCGAGAGATCGAGTGGACCAGGGAGCGCGCGTTGGCGGGTTCTGGATGCGGGGTGGTCCGC
>NZ_JAYESN010000110.1:0-12538 GCF_034860625.1 Lamprobacter sp. | reverse complement strand
GGTGCGCCATCACCCGGAACCTGACACACGCGCAATCCCGATGGGTCATGGGCGCGGGCAGCAAACAGGAGGCTGGATTGAACTTAATATGTCGGTGCAATGTTCGAATCCGATGGCTGCTTTGATCTTGAGCGATACGGATCTCGAAGCGGTGACCGACACTAGATTCGGGGGATGAGATCAGGATGGCGGCCTTCTACCATGCTTCCTCCTGCAATGCTGAGGAGGCGCAGCAAGGTAGCACCGCAGTACCTGCTCGGTGGTCGCCGCGAGCAATGATGGGCCTTGGGCGATGGCCTGCTCTAGGGTCATGGGGCCGGGACAGAGGCTGAAGACGGCGTCGATGCCGATCGGATGCAGTTTGGTGATCCGCTCGCCAATACCGCCGACAATGGCGATGCAGGGGATGCCGCGCGCCTTGGCGCGCTCCGCCACGCCGGCTGGGGCCTTGCCGAAGGCGGTCTGCTCATCAAGCTGGCCCTCGGCGGTGAGCACCAGATCGGCGTCGGCAAGCTGTGCGTCTAAGCCGACGAGGTCCAACACCAAGTCCACCCCTCGGCGCAGTTCTGCGCCCAGAAACGCGTGCAATCCGGCGCCCAAACCACCGGCGGCACCGGCGCCGGCGAGATCCTTGACCTCGCGACCCAAGTCAGCGGCGATACGCTCGGCCAGATGGGTCAGGCCAGCGTCCAGGGACGCGACCTGTTCCGGCGTCGCGCCCTTCTGCGGACCATAGACCGCAGCAGCGCCCTTGGGGCCCAATAACGGATTATCGACATCGCAGATGGCCTCGCAGCGCACCTCGGCCAGGCGCGGGTCGAGTCCGCTGGCATCGATGCGGTGGATCTGGCTTAAGGCCCCGCCCACCGGCGCCACGGGCTCGCCTGAAGCGTCCAGAAAACGCACCCCTAGGGCTGCGGCCATGCCGATCCCGCCATCGGTTGTGGCACTGCCGCCGATGCCGATCAGGATGCGCCCTGCACCCAGATCCAGGGCGGCCCGGATCAACTCGCCGGTGCCATAGGTGGTGGTGCGAGTCGGGTCGCGATCTTCGGGGGCGAGCAGGGCGAGGCCGCTGGCGGTGGCCATCTCGACTGCCGCGAGTCCGAGTGCCGGAACCCAGCATAGGGCGGCCTCAACCCGTTCAGTCAAGGGTCCACGCACGTTAAAGACCTGCTCCTCGCCATGCAAGGCATCGATCAGGATCTCGGCAAGCCCGTCGCCGCCGTCCGCAACCGGAACCTTACAGACCTCCGCTCCCGGGCAAGCGGCGCGACCCCCTTGCTCCATGGCCAGGGCAGCCTGCAGAGCGGACATGCTGCCTTTGAAGGCATTGGGTGCCAAGACGATCTTCACCGGACCCTCCGCTGTTGCAAAAGAGGGCGTCAATCATAACGCCATGCGGCCGCTGGCAGTTTGGCTACGGGCCTGACCCTGAATCACCTAGACTACGGCTAGTGGCGACTTCGATGACTGGGATTTCACCAACATGACCTACTGCCTTGGACTTGTCGTTAACGCCGGCTTGGTATTGGCCTCTGACTCTCGCACCAACGCGGGCGTCGATTATGTGACCAGTGTGAGCAAGCTGCATGTGTTTCAGCCGGCTCCTGACCGACTCTTCGTGCTGCTCTCCGCCGGCAACCTGGCCTCGACCCAGGAGGTGCTGAACATCATCCGCCGCGATCTCGATCAGCCGCCCTCTGGGCTCAATCTGATGTCGGCCAATTATTTGTTCGAGGCTGCGGACTATGTGGGCCGAGTCAACCTCGCGGTGCAATGCGACCGCGGCCCAGCGCTTGCTGCCCATGGTGTCAGTGCGGAGACGACGCTGATCCTAGGTGGCCAGATTGCCGGGCAGCCGCCGGGGCTGTTTCTGATCTACCCGCAGGGCAATTACTTTGCTGCCTCGCCCGAGACCCCCTATCTGCAGATCGGTGAGAACAAGTACGGCAAGCCCGCCCTGGATCGCATTGCCCGACCAGAGCTGTCACTGGAGGATGCCGCGCGGCTTTGCCTGGTCTCACTCGAGGGCACCTCCCGCTCCAACGTCACCGTTGGCCCACCATTCGAGATCGCCATCTATCCCCGGGATAGCCTTGCGCTGAGCTATCGGCTCAAGCTGCCACAGGACTCGCCGCTGCTCGCCCAAGTGTCCCAGAGCTGGAACGCCGGTCTGCGCAGGGCCTTTGAGCAACTGCCGCGATTCGATTGGGAAGATCGGTGAGCCGGCTCAACAACTTTGAACAGGCGTTCAGTGCCGCACAGTACGCTGGCTCGTCGTCACTAAAGGCATTAGCAAGGGCATCGGCGGCGAGGCTAGGCCGCTTTGGGTGGTTCGCGCTGATGTGCTAGCTTAGCCCAGTTGCTGCCTGTTATGTAATCTTATTACATTTAACCGATGCCAACGCAGACGACAGATTCATCATTTGCGACACTGAACCTGTAGTCGGAAACGCCTATCATCGACGTTCAAGATCGATTCTGGGCACGCCTGGCTTCTGGCCTTGGCGTCACCTCTCCACCACCGCTGAGGAGGACATCATGGGACTGTTCGATTTTTTGAAAGGCAACGGGAAAAAGGTTTACGGTCAAGAGGCCGAAGCCAGCGAGAAGATCAAAGAAGAGATCGAGCGTGACAATCCCGGCATCACTGGGCTTGACGTCAATTACGAAGACGGTGTCGTCTCGCTGTCAGGCGAAGCGGCGAGCCCTGAGGCAATGGAAAAAGCCGTGCTCATGGCGGGAAACGTCCAAGGTGTCGGTGAAGTCAAGGTCGACAACCTAAAGGCCCCTGAGCAAACGGCAGTGGTCGATTACTACACCATTGAAAAGGGGGATAGCCTCTCGGCTATTGCGAAGCGTTTCTATGGTGACGCGAATGCGTACCCGCGCCTCGTTGAGGCCAATCGGGAGGTGATCAAAGACGCGAATCTGATCTATCCGGGGCAAAAGATTCGCATCCCCAAAGCGGAAGCCTGATCCCGCTTCACATTACGGGCGGCGCCTGCAAGTTGCGGGTTATGACAGCGGGGTCGCCGCCCTCACACCTCGGCCACATCGATCGTCTGGTGGATCGTCCGAACACTGCCGGATGCAAGCCGGTCTTTGGGCCTCGCCATCGGTTGTCGCGCTGCCGCCGATGCCGATCAGGATGCGCCCTGCACCCAGATCCAGGGCGGCCCGGATCAACTTGCCGGTGCCATTGGTGGTAGTGCGGGTTCTGATTATGATTATGATGAGGCAACGGCCATCACCAGGCCTGCGCGATCAGCTTGAGTGAGTTCGCGCCGCTGTAGTCTGACCTCTCCCGCTGCATGGGCTGAGCCATTCAGAAGATCGGGATGGTCGCGAAGCCCTTGGACTGATAGCCGATCTGTGAGACGAAGGTATTGCCGACAAAGTCGATGCCTGGGAGTAGGTTGCTGGGGGCGACCTTGAACAGCCGCGCGGCGACCGAGCAGGCCTCCATGTGCACATTCGGCTTGGCCTGCAGCGCCTTGATCTGCTCGGCGATGGCCTGGTATTGCGGTTCTTGATCCAGTGGAACATCGGTGTGCTCGGTCGAGATCAAGGGCAGCGAAGGTCCACGGAAAGTGAAGACCATCTCGGGCTCGACGCCTTGGCGCTTGAGGTCTTCATAGGTTTCGTCCATGACCTTCAGATAGAGGCTCAGCTTCTGCGGATTGCCGATATTGATGTCCCAGGCAACCTTACCGGTCTCGAGGCTGGCGAGTGCCCGGCTGTCGTCGGGCTTGGTGCGGGTTTCCTCGGCGGCGAGCGCTAGGCTGCTAGCCGATGCGAGCCCGAGTAGGGCAATACCAAGCGTGATGGCGGATAAGCGGCGGTTGAGATCATGTAACATCGCAGGATATCTCCAATGGTTGTGATGCTCAGGCAAGGTCATGCCCGAGCCTGGCGACATCGCCTTTGATGAGATCTCAAAGGTCGAGCGCCGTTGATGATCAGTTTGCGAGCGACTGCCGAGAATAACATGGCTTCTAGCGATTCCGAGACTGACCAACAGCACCCCATTTGGGAGCTGGTTTCGCTGTCCGATTATCGACCGCCCTCGGCGCCGACCGCGACCAGTGCGAGGCGTGGTCTCTTGTCGCTCAAACGATTGTTTGGTCGCGGCCAGCAAAAGCCGCAAGGGCCAGTCAAGAGCGAGCACGAATTGCATGTGCTTGAGCCCAAGCGCTTGGATGCGGTTGCCGGGGCGATTGATTGGCGGTCTGCCGCGCAGGTGTTGCAGTCGGCTTTGGAGCAGCGCTCGGCGGCCGATCCCGTCTGGCTGATCATCAGCCCGCCGGCGGCCGGTTTCGCGCGTCTGCTCGAGACCTGGGCTGTGCAACAGGAAGCCGCCTGTATCTCGAGCCCGAACGAGGAGATCCTGATGGGCGATCACAGCGGCTGGCTTGCGGACTTGCCCGACAGCGGCGCTCCTTGGGTGCTGCCACGGCTCGAGCGCTGTTGGCTGCGCCATCCGGCTGGGCTTGAACTGGTGCGTGACCTCTTCGATCGCCTGCTCAGCGGCAAACTGGGGTTCGCGTTGATCGGATGCGACAGTTGGAGCTGGGCCTATCTGCGCTTCGTGGTGCCAACCTCGATGGTGCGCGTCTTGACCTTTCAGGCCTTCGATGGCGAGCGCCTCGCCGCTTGGCTCGCCGAGCTGGCGGCGGCTGAGGATGGACATCCGTGCCGCTTTCGCCACGCCCAGAGCGGTAATCTCTTGCTCAGCGTCAACGACGATGAACCGCAACAGGGTGTCGGCACCGAATTGCGTTATCTGGCCGCGCAGAGTCGTGGCAATGCCGCTGCGGCGCTACGCCTCTGGCGTTCGCGGCTGCGCTCCGAACCGGAGGCGCCGGAAGCGACCGAGGAGGTCGATTTGGAACAGGATGTCGGCCCTGCGACGAGGATTACCAATAGGGCCACCGATACAACCACCAAGAGGACCACCGAGCAGGATGGCGCCGAGGTGATCTGGGTAGCCCCGGCGGTGGATCTGAGCTTACCGAGCGGCCTTGATGAGCCCGAAGCCTTGCTGTTGCACGCGCTGCTGCTGCATGAGGGTGTGACGGCGCCGACCCTGGAAACGCTGCTGCCGCACACCCGCTTTCGAACCCGTGCGCTCCTGCAGCAGTTGGCGGCGGCCGATGTGGTGATGCGTGATGAGGACGACGCCCGCTGGCGTGTCAGCGTCTTCGCCTATCCGGCGGTGCGAACCTTCTTGGCCGGACGTGACTTCCTGACGGATGACTGCTAATGCCTGAGTCGATGGACAATGACAAGCTCGCCGAGCTGTTTCGGCAACTCGATGCCAGTTTGGCGTTGGACCTAGCGCTGGTCGTGATCGGTGCTATCGCACTGATCATCAGCCTACAGAAGACTCTGCCCTGGCTCGCTAATCGGCTGCACGGCAAGAGCCGGCATCTGGTGCTGGCGATGGTGCCGCTGTTGCGACTCATCGTCGTCATCGGCGCCTTCCTGCTGGCGGTGCCAGTGCTGATCGAGCCCTCGCTGCAGAACATGGTCGCGATCTTAGGCTCGCTCGGCCTGGCGCTCGGTTTTGCGCTCAAGGATTACGCCAGCAGCCTGGTGGCGGGCATCGTTGCCGTGGGTGAGGCGCCTTATCGGAATGGCGACTGGGTGCAGATCGGCGATACCTACGGCGAGGTCAGGCATATCGGCATGCGCGCGGTCAATCTGGTCACGCCCGACGATAACCTGGTCTCGATTCCGCATCTGAAGCTCTGGTCTGAGTCGATCGCGAACGCCAACAACGGCACCCCGCAGTTGCAATGTACTGTGACTGTCTATCTGCAACCCTGCCACGATGGTGCCCGTATGCGCGAGCTCCTCTTCGACGTGGCGCTGACGAGCCCCTATCTGGCGCTCGCCGAGCCGATCGCCGTGGTCGCCGACGAGCAGCCTTGGGGCACCCGTTACCGCGTGCGTGCTTATCCGATCGACGCCCGCCAACAGTTTCGCTTCGCCACCGATCTGACGCTGCGCGCTAAGGCGGAGCTGTTGCGCCAAGGCTTTCCGTTGGCCGCCATTGAAGCGCGACCAGCACCCGATGCCGCCGCCGGCTAGCCGCTCAGCCGCCAGTGGCATTCATATGCCGGAAGATGATTGGCTTGGCCTCAAGGTCGAAGTCGTGCCCCTCTGGCTTGATGGCCATGGATTGGATGAGCGCGCGCTTGACTGCCTCGTCATCGAGTGGGTTCGCGCGCAGCACGCGGCGCAGGTCCATCGAATGCTCCTGTCCGAGGCAAAGCAGCAGCCGGCCTTCGGCGGTGACGCGGACCCGGTTGCAGCTGCCACAAAAGTTGTGACTCTGTGGTGAGATGAAGCCGATGCGCGTGTCCACGCCGGCAACGCGCCAGTAGCGTGAGGGGCCGCCGCTGTGCTCAGCGCTGGCGATCAGCTCGAGGTGCTTGCTGAGATCGGCGCGGATCTGTTCGCTGGAGTAGAAGGCCTCGGCACGGTCATGGTCGCCGATCACCCCGAGCGGCATTTCTTCAATGAATGAGATATCCAGCCCACGCGCGATCGCGAACGCGACCAAATCACTAACCTCATCGTGGTTGCGATGCTTCAGCACCACGCTATTCAGCTTGATACGGTCGAAACCTGCCGCGCGTGCCGCTTCGATCCCGGCGAGCACCTGCTCGAGATGACCCTTGCGGGTGATGGCGCGGAAGCGCTCCGGTCGCAGCGAATCCAGGCTGATGTTGATCCGGTTGACGCCAGCAGCCTTCAGCGGTTTGGCGAAGCGCGGCAACTGCGTGCCGTTGGTGGTCAAGGTCAGCTCTTTGAGACCAGGCAGAGCGCCGAGTGCCTCGAACAAGGTCATCACATCACGTCGTACCAATGGCTCGCCACCGGTGACGCGCAGCTTGGTGACGCCGAGCTCGGTGAAGCAGCGGCCGAGCCGGGCCATCTCCTCGAGTGTCAGCACCTGTGCGCGCGGAAGAAAGGCCATGTCCTCGGCCATGCAGTAGACGCAGCGCAGATCACAGCGGTCGGTGACCGAGAGGCGGACATAGGTCACATGGCGACCGAAGCGATCGATCAAGGCAGGGCGTTCTGTGGACATGTGATTGGCTCTTGGGACAAACAGGGGCTCGCCTCGAAAGATGACCCGAGGACGAGCCCGCATGGCAGGGGCAAG
This sequence comes from Lamprobacter sp., assembly GCF_034860625.1. Taxonomy (NCBI): domain Bacteria; kingdom Pseudomonadati; phylum Pseudomonadota; class Gammaproteobacteria; order Chromatiales; family Chromatiaceae; genus Lamprobacter; species Lamprobacter sp. Next base: position 5,358 of record NZ_JAYESN010000110.1, on the reverse strand, counting down.
CTCGCTGCAAGCGGGCCCAGTTGGTCGGCGCTAACCAAACAGGTTAGGGTGATGAGGGCCGCAGAACCCTAAGGTCCGGGGATTCTGCCCCGAAATCTGGTCAAAGCACAAACAAACAACGCCAGCGAGCAAGGGGGATTGGATGCGATGACTGCGAATGAGGTTTTTGATCGGCTGTTGCATCTTGGCGGCTCTCTTGATCACGCGCAGCCCGATTGCCCAAACTGCGATTGCCCAAACCTTGACTGACCAAACTGGTTGATGGCCTGGATGAGCATGCGGAAACCGGGCCTAGCCCTGGATCTGAACCTAGATTGGCGACGCGATTTCTCATGAGTGCATTGCAACAGCTCATCGACCAGCTAACCGACAGCTACTGGGAACTGCTGGCCGGGCTGCTGATGCTGGTCTTGGCGTGGAAGATCGGCTCGCTGATCGTTGGCAAGCGGCCTCTGGCTGAGCACCTGCCGCTGTTGACCGCACTTTTGGATGTGCTGCTGTTGCCCATGTGGGTGATCATCACGGGCGGGCTTTTGCGTTATGCGCTGCGCCTGTTTGAGCTGCCGGGTTTGATCGCACCGGTGCACTGGTGGACGGATTTATTCGTGCATCTGGCGGCGGCCTGGGCGATTGGGCGCGTCATCACCGTCGTCGCCAAGGAGCGGCGCCGGCGCAAGCATCGCAATGAGCAGATTCCAAAGCTGATCGAAGCCCTGCTCTCGGTTACGGTGCTGCTGATCGCGGTCGGGCTGTTCATGTGGCAGCAGGGCTATTCATTCACCGGCGTTTGGGTCTCGACCGGCGTGGCTGCCGGCGTGATTGGCCTCGCCCTACAACGCACCCTGGGTGATCTGTTCGCTGGCGTTTCCTTGGGCATCGAGCGTCCGTTCCGAATCGGCGATTGGCTCGAGCTGCCGGAGGAAAAATTGATCGGCCAGGTGGTTGATCTGAATTGGCGAGCAACCCGGCTCCGGGGTTGGGACAATGCCACGGTGGTGATCCCGAATGGACGCATGGCGAGTGCCTCGATCAAGAACTACTACAGTGATCACCACCTCTACGCGCCTTGGTATTTCGTCAATATTCCAGGTGAGGTCTCGCCGCGGTTTGCCGCGGCCATGTTGCTCGATGCGGCGATGCGCTGCGATAGCGTGCTGAAATTTCCGAATCCGGTGGTGCGCCTGGCGGACGCCTCAAAGATGCCCTACAGCTACATGGTTTGGGTGCACCTGAAGAACTACCCCTCGATGTTTCGTGCTCGGGAGGAGCTCTATCGCGAGATCCACTTGGGGCTGCAAGAGGCGGGGATCGAGGTCTCGCCCGAGGTCACCGAGATGCGCACCCGGCGCGCGCATAGCAACCGCGCCGAGCCGCCGACGGTGGCGCTGGCCTTGCGCAGCTTGGATGTGGCTGGAGCCCTGAACGAGGATGAGCTGAATCAGCTCGCGGCGCGCAGCGAGTATCGGTATTTCGATGTTGGCGACCAGATCCTGGCCGAAGGCGGGGTCAGTGACGCCTTTTACGTCATCATCGGAGGGCTGGTCGACAGCGCGATCCGGCTGCCGGACGGCTCGCCAAAGGTGGTCGAGACCCTTGGGCCAGGGAAGCATTTTGGGATCTCGGAGATGCTGACGACCCAGCCAAGCTTCTTGGAGTTTATCGCCAATACCGATGTCACCCTGATTCGGATCGATCTGGATGCCGTGAGGGCGTTGATCGCACAGCGCCCGGAGCTTGGCGAGTACCTGGCGGGTATCGTGAAGACAAGGCTCGATGCCGCCGATGCGGCCCGCGTCGCCAGCCGGCGCCCGGTGCGCCGGCTCTCGCTGCGTGATGTGCGCGATGGCATCGAGCGCCGTCTTCGTGGTCATCGTGGCGTCTCGCGGGGTTAGCCCGCGATGGACTGGTTATAGCCATTAGCCCTGATTGCCAGACTCAGAGATGGCGCTAGCTTTCAGTTGGCGTGAATCAGCTGTCTGGATATCAGGTGCGATGGCTATAAAGGCCCTGCTGAGATGCCGCTGAGCGCAGGCGGCCGGCGTCGGTGGGCCGCCTGCTGTGCAGACTATTCCTGGCCTTGCAGGTTGTCGAGCTTAGCCTCAAGGGCGTCGATCTGCTCCCGCATGGATTCGGGCAGCCCGTCCTTCAATTCGACGAGTTTTTCCATCACATCCTCGGCTGAGCCCAGCTCATGCTCATCCAGATAGGTGTTCACCTCGTCGATCAACGTCTTGATTTCGGTCTCGGTGCGCCTGCCCAGCATCTCGGTTTGATCCTCAGCCGTTCCTGCGGCCTCGGAGATCGCTTCCATGGCCTGATGACCGGCCTGTGAAGCATTCTCCATTGCTCCTTGCGCCTGCGCTTTGATGGTATCCATCGCCGATCCACTGCTTTCGGTCGAGACTTCGCTGGCAACTTCGCCGTGATCGGTGAGGTCTTCACTCGAGGCGTCATCTCCGTTGCCACCGTCGCCACAGCCACCGAGGCTAAGGCTGAGCGCTGCCAAGAGAGAGTAGATCAATCGTTGTTTCATGGGGTATGCCTTGATGGGTTGATTCAATCATGGAGGTTTCAGGCCCCGATTGGGGGAGGAAACCCTAGCGCAGTCGCCGCAGGGATGCATCCGGTTTTATGCGGGTTATCAGGTTGAAATCCGGCGTTGCTTTCTATAGCGTTCGGACTGTCCTGCTGGGGGTGCCTGCATCCGTGGGCTGAGAGAGTCCCCTAACCACCTGATCCGGTTCGCACCGGCGTAGGGAAGCCAGGACGAGCGCGCAGTTGCTGCCTGCTCGTTTCCGCTCCTCGCACGCTGGTTCGCCATCGTTCCTAGGAGCCGATATGAGTGCCATCCCCGAAGCCTTCCTCGAGACGACCGCCCGCTTGTCTGATGAGGTCACCCGTCCGTTTCCCGCCTCGCGCAAGTGCTATGTCACCGGCTCCCGGCCTGATCTGCGCGTGCCGATGCGTGAGGTCGCACAGACCCCAACGCTGACCAACGAGGGCCGCGAAGAGAATCCGCCGATCTACGTCTACGACACCTCCGGCCCCTATTCGGACCCGGAGGCGCGCATCGACCTGATGGCTGGCCTACCCGAGGTGCGCAGCGCCTGGATCGAAGAGCGTGGCGATACCGAGCTGCTCGATGGCCCTAGCTCTGGCTTCGGTCGCCGGCGCCAGCAAGATCCCGTGCTGGCGCATCTGCGCTTCGAGCACCTGCGCACGCCGCGCCGCGCCAAGCCCGGCCGCAATGTCACGCAGATGCACTATGCGCGCCGGGGCGAGATCACCCCGGAGATGGAGTACGTCGCCATCCGCGAGAACCTGCGTCTCGATGAGCTGCGCGCCGATCCGCGCTACGCCAAGCTGTTGCGCCAGCATCCGGGTCAGTCGTTCGGCGCCAACCTGCCGGAGCGGATCACGCCCGAATTCGTGCGCGCGGAGGTTGCCGCCGGGCGCGCCATCATCCCGGCCAATATCAATCACCCGGAGCTGGAGCCGATGATCATCGGCCGCAATTTCCGGGTGAAGATCAACACCAACATCGGCAACTCGGCGACGACGTCTAGCATCGAGGATGAGGTCGAAAAGATGGTCTGGTCGGCGCGCTGGGGTGGCGATACCCTGATGGATCTGTCGACCGGCCAACACATTCACGAGACCCGCGAGTGGATCTTGCGCAACGCGCCGATGCCGATTGGGACGGTGCCCATCTATCAGGCGCTGGAGAAGGTCGACGGCAAGCCCGAGGAACTGACCTGGGCGCTGTTCCGCGACACCCTGATCGAGCAGGCCGAGCAAGGCGTCGATTACTTCACCATCCATGCCGGGGTGCTGCTGCGCTACATCCCGCTCACCGCCGAGCGGCTCACCGGCATCGTCTCGCGCGGCGGCTCGATCCTGGCCAAGTGGTGCCTGGCGCATCACCAGGAGAACTTCCTCTACACCCACTTTGCCGAGATCTGCGAGATCATGCAGGCCTATGATGTCGCCTTCAGTCTCGGCGATGGGCTGCGTCCGGGCAGCCTGGCTGATGCCAACGATCGCGCCCAATTCGCCGAATTGGAAACCCTCGGCGAGCTGACCCAATTCGCCTGGGAGCAGGATGTGCAGGTGATGATCGAAGGGCCGGGGCATGTGCCCCTGCAGATGATCGAGGAGAACGTCACCAAGGAGCTAACGGATTGCTTCGAGGCGCCGTTCTACACCCTCGGGCCGCTGATCACGGACATCGCGCCGGCCTATGATCACATCACCTCCGGCATCGGCGCGGCCAACATCGGCTGGTACGGCACCGCGATGCTCTGCTATGTCACGCCCAAGGAGCATCTCGGCTTGCCGAACAAGCAGGATGTGCGCGACGGCATCATCACCTACAAGATCGCCGCCCATGGCGCCGACCTCGCCAAGGGCCTGCCTGGGGCGCAGATCCAGGACAACGCGCTCAGCAAGGCGCGGTTCGAGTTCCGCTGGGAGGATCAATTCAACCTCTCGCTCGATCCCGATCGCGCGCGGGAATTCCATGATCAGACCCTGCCGCATCAGTCGCACAAGGTCGCGCACTTCTGCTCCATGTGCGGGCCGCACTTCTGCTCGATGAAGATCACCCAGGACGTGCGCGACTATGCCAAGGCGCGCCAGCTCGAGGATGCCGAGCAAGCTATCGAGGTGGGCCTGCAGGAGAAGGCGCAGGAGTTCATCAGCACCGGCGCGAAGATCTACAACGAGGTTTAGGCCATGATTAGGCCATGAAGCGACTCAAGATCCTCATCGAAAAGCACGCCGACGGCCTCTGGTGTCAGCTCAGCGGCGGGGTGAAAACGGACGGATTACGGAATATCACCGGCGTCTTTGTGCCAGGATGCCGGAACCGCCTTCCAGCAGCGCGCACAACGCATTCAGGCTCGGTAGATCGCGACGGCGCTCCTCCAGCCGTTCTCGCGGAAACAGCGCCGCATAGGCCACAGGATCGCAACGGTCGATGTTGTATCGGTGATCGAAGCGTTGCTTGCAGTCTGAGGACCGCAGCGGGACGTGCTGATCAAGGATCGCGAGCAGCAGACCTTCAAAGCAGGGTGCGGACCAGACAAGTTGGAGCCGATGTTGCTTTGCCTTCTTGAGGTACGCCGGTGAGCAATCGAGATCCGCATCGATCAAGGCGACAGCGATATCGTAGCCCCCAGAGCGGGCGCCTGCCTGCCCGATCGCGTAGTCGATGACATGCTGAGGTCCCTTGCCGCGCGCGTTGCGGACCGTAACCGCCACGCCGCGATGGCGCGGTGCATAGAGGCCTTTCAGGTAACGCAGAAAGGCCTCGTCGGAATCGCCTTCACCAACAGCGAGGACGGTTGTCTTCGCTTG
>NZ_JAYESN010000109.1:0-12874 GCF_034860625.1 Lamprobacter sp. | reverse complement strand
CGCCGGAAACCGCGTATTGATCTGCTGTAAATGCCGCTCGATAAACACCGCTTCCCGATCGAAGACATCGATATCCCGATCCGTGACTTCGCCATGCAATAACAGCGGAAGATCGACCTCCTGCATGGCCTCGAGCACTGCATCAACCTTGCCCAGATCCCGAACCCCGCTGTCAGAATGGGTCGTTGCGCCGGCCGGATAAACCTTGACCGCATGGATCGCGTCTGAGGCCTTGGCCCGTCGGATCTCGTCCGGCGACGTGTTTTCGGTCAAATACAGTGTCATCAGCGGATCGAAGCTCATGCCCTCGGGAACCGCCGCCAGAATGCGCCTGCGATAGGCCTCGGCCTGAGCCACCCTGGTCACCGGCGGCTTGAGGTTGGGCATCACGATGGCTCGCGCGAAGCAACGAGCGGTGTCCGCAATCACTGTCTTCAGCATGTCACCATCGCGCAGATGGAGGTGCCAGTCATCGGGTTTGGTTATTCGTATTTGCTGGTTTGACATTCCAAACTGGAGAATCAGGTTATTGCTGCAAATGCTGTTATTCCACGATCATTATACGGCATGTGTCTTACTCGACTTTGGCACTTTTCGACCCCCTCAGTCCACGGCATGTGTCTTACTCGACTTTGGCACTTTTCGGCCCCCTCAGTCCGTTGCGGCAAGCTGATCGAGCAAGCGTTCCAGGCGCTGGGGTGAAATTGTGACCGGGTCCTGCTCGCTGGCTGAGGTGTCGAAATAGGTCTCGCCTCAAATCCGGCTCCGGGCCAAGGCCAGACAGTCAGAGAACGTCGCCTCCGGCTTGAGGTACCAGGCGCTCGAGCGCGCCAAGGTGGGCCAGTACTCGCGCCAGCGATGGACCATCAGGCAGGCCAGCGAGAACAGGTCCATGAGCACCGGCGTGGTCCGGGCGATGGCGAGATCGATCCACTGACGTTGGGTCTCCACGCCGAGATGGCAGGGCCGTGCCACTGAGGACGCGCAGCGTTTTGCGCTCACCGCGGTACCAGGGCATGGTGATGACCTCGCCCTGGGTGCGCGCTTCCTCCACGCGGCTGGCCAGTTTGCTCAGGCGCGCACCTTTCTGCGGCTTGCGCCCACGCGCCCGGCAGGCAAGCCGGCTCAGGAAACTCAAACAGTGGCCCATCCAAGCGCAGACGGCTGATCTGCGTGGCCTGGTTGGTCAGACACTCCCAGCCCAGGTGGATGCTGGCATAGCGCCCATCGCGCAGCGCTGTGGTCACGGTGCGCGGGCCCCTGAGCGAGCAGGGTAGCGATCACCAACACACCTGGGCATGCGCCCAGGTCGGTCGCGTGAACAGCACAGCAAACGGCTACAATCGTCAGCGGTAGGATGGCAATGGCGGTCCGGTTTTGGCGTTTTGGGTGACATCAGACTACCGCTCGCTCCCCTCTGCCGCCAACCGCTCAGTCTTCAACCGCCCCTTGCAGGGCGCTCTCCGGCCACCAGGCCGCCTGGCGAAAATGGCCAAAGTCCAGTAAGGAGATAGCAAAACTCCAGGTGGCGTACACGCGGCGTCAAATTATATCCTGCGCGCTTAAGCCTCCAAAAATGTCAACATCTGAGGCAGCAGTGGCAGGACCAAAAGACGTGATCGTGTAGGATAAATGATAGGTGCCGGCAAGCGCGTTGGCGAAGGAATCCGCCGAAACATAGGCTATGCCGGTGTAGTCCGCCTCATAGATAAGCCGCGAGTTTAGACCAGCCCCACCATCATCGTCACTGGCCAAAAATTGACCGGATGCGCCGTAAAGCTCAACGAACGGATCAGCCAACGCGTTTGTTCCGCTACCAACCAAATCGATCTGGATAGTGTCACCCTGGAAAAATAAAATCTCATACCAGTCGGTATCCCCCGGCGCATCAAGCACGCCGGTCACGGTTCCGCCAACGGGCAGAATAGCTGTCGTTGATGGATCGCCGGGGATGTCACGATCAACCGGGCGGCTTGCACTCAAGCTTAACTCGTAGGTGCCTTGATCTGAGATAAGGCTGTACGTTTCAGCCGAAATATAGACGCGCCCAGTCGAGGTGGGTTCATAGACCAGCAACGAGTTCAACCCGAGTCCGCCATCGTCATCGCTGTCAAGGAACTGGCCCGCCGCATTGAACAATGCTAAATAAGGATCGTCGATTGTATTCGCACCCGAGCCTGGAACCAGCTCGAATTGATACGTCACACCGGGCTGCACGTTGACGGCATACCAGTCGGTATCTCCGGGCTGATCGATCAACCCGTTGATCGTTTGGCCAATATTGAGCGTATGGGTGGTCGAAGTGTCCCCAGGCACGTCACGGCCCGGGCCCGCTCCGCTTGCACTTGAAGTCAAAACATAGCTACCGCTACGCAGGTTCGCATACCCCTCCGCCGACAGAAAAACGGTCTCAGCGCCGGAGGTGGTATAGATCAATTCGGAATTCAGGCCCTCGCCGCCGTCGTCATTCATCGCGATCTGAGTGCCGATATCGTCATACAATCGGAGCAAAGGATCGGACAACTGACCCGGCGCACTGCCTCCCGTGAGGCCGAATGTGTAGACTGTGTTCGCGGCCAGTTCTGCACGGAACCAATCTGTGTCGCCGGCGACCTCTAGCGTGCCACTTACCATGCCATTGGCGGCGGGGATCACCCCTGTTGTCGAGAGATTACCCGCAAAATCATCGCTCTGCGACGACAGCAAGCTGGCAGTCAGCGTGTAGCTTCCTGTTTCTGAGTGCCAGAATGAACGGGCCTCGAGAAAGTAGGGCCCGCTTTTAGAAGAGATAAATTGGAGGCTGGAGTTCAGTCCCTCGCCACCGTCATCATCCACTGCAATTAACTGTCCGTCCTCGTCATAAAGCGCGAGATACGGATCCGACAGCGTATTGCCGACCAAGTCGAAAACGTAAGTGCTCCCTGCGGCAAGGTCGACGCGAAACCAATCTGCATCGCCCTGAAAATCGATTTGGCTCGATTGGCTGGAACCAATCGCAATCACCGATGACGTACTTGCATTGTCCGGTATCTCTCCATCGAAATCGTCATCACTGGTGACAGTCAGCGTATAGCTGCCTGTTGCGGTGCCGAATGCACTCGCGCTGAGATAGTAGGTCCCGCCTTCGGAAACAACGTATTCCAACCGTGAATCAAGCCCAGCACCGGAATCATCATCCGAGGTGATGAAGGCACCCGTGGATGTATAAAGGCTGATCAGCGGATCGGTGAGCGTCCCTTGGTTTAACGCCGTGCCCTGCAAGTCAAAAATATAGTTCCCGGGGTCCAGGGTGATCTCGAAAAAATCACGATCCCCAGCAAAATCAATCGTACTATTGCGCGATTGGTTCACTGCAATCCGTTCCGAGGTCGAGATGTTGCCGGGAATGTCGACAAGAGAGGGTGGCGGTGTCGTAGGTGACGGATCGAGATCGAGAATGGCTTCGGCAAAGGCAAGCATGTCGACGCGGTCGTAACTAGCCCCAGTGTTAGGCACACGGTCTTCAGGCCGCTCAGCGTCGATGAAGCGGGTTGCAGAACTGGAAAGGAGCGCTGTGATTTCATCCATCGTCAGCCGTCGCCCAAGATTTTGTTCCGCGATCTGCTGACCTAGGACCAACATCCCCGCTAAATGCGGAGCGGCCATGCTCGTGCCGCTAAAGGCGATTTCACCTCCGCCGACACGGGCTGAAGTGATTCCGGATCCGGGCGAGAATAATGTCGGGATAGTGACCGACCGCTGAGAAAAGGACGAGATGTAGTCAGCAGTTTCGAACGTTCCTCCAACTGATCCGACGGCGATCGAGTTGGGATCTCGTGACATCGTACTAGCCCCCTGAGCACGATAGGTTTCATAGCTATTTCCCGCTGCCACGACGACAGCAACACCAAGATTATCGCTTAGCCTGCTGAACTCGTCGCCGAAAGTTTCAGATGTCTCGACAAAATTGCCATTCGTGCCATCGCCGAGCGACAGATTTACAGCGACGATGTTGAGCGCTTCTGCATTGGCTGCAACCCATTGCAACGCATTTTCGATGTCGCTGTCCCAACCACTACCGTTCTCGTTGTCGAGCACCTGCAACGCGACGATGGAGACATTTGGCGCGACGCCAGGAAAATTCGGGGCAGACGATCCGATGATCCCGGCAACATGGGTACCATGGCCTTGCACGTCATTGGCAGTACCGTCGCGTTCTGGAGTAAAATCAAGGGCCGCCACAATCCGGTCTGCAACGCCGTTCTGGTCGCTGTCCGGACCAAAAGCGGGATGGTCGAGATCGATCCCGGTGTCCAAAATCGCCACAGCGTAACCTGATCCATCAATCCCCGCAAATCGGCTGTCGGCGCGAAAATCATCGAGGCTGATAACGGACTCGGACAAGTCGAGGCTGATTTCTAATGTTCCTGTCGACTTCTCTTCGTAGACTTGGGCGATGCCGCTTTTGTCATCCGGTGCTGCATCATCGTTGAGTCCGTCCGTCGGATCGATCTTATTATCATCTGGTGTATCTGGGAAAATCGCTTCCTCTGCGTTTCTCTTAGCCTGGGTAATTTGCTGATCTCCATACTCAAAAGGTGAGCCTGGTCGGCCAGATTCGGTAGCAACAAAGGTGAAGACGGATAGCAGGTTATTGAACCCAGCTCCGTATTCAACCTGATTGGTATCTTCATCGATAGTGACTTGGCGACTCAGAATCCGGGAGAAAATATTTAGGAGATTCTCTGAAAGTGCAGCCCCGCCAGCTAACTCTCGCATAACCATTTCTACAAAATCGTGTTCTTTGCTCATAGTGGCTTTCTTCAAATGATTTTAATAGAATAAGTCACCTCATAAATCTTGCCTATAGGTTCTCAGCAGCAGAGCCGTTGAGAGTCGTTGGCTTTGAGCATTGATTATTCCAAATCCGAGTATTTTGGTAGAAATCGCACTCACAAGCAGCAAGATGCTACTACTATAGCCCATGACCGCCACTTTGCAATCTGTACTTTTGGGGCTAATGATTCAGTAGGCGAAAAAGCAACTACGCAGGCCACCCCAAATCGCGTTCGCTCTTTATGTGTTTCGGACAGGTCCGGGTCAGCGAGCGGCTACGCTGAGACATCAGGCCGCAGGAGTTGAGGGCGCAAGCAGCCGAGAGGTACGATCCGGCCTTTTGAATCGCTGCTGGAGTAGTCAGATGCTCAACATCCAAACGCTCATCGACGATGCCAAGTGCTTCGAGACCCTGCGCGGGCTGCGCTGGCCCGAGGGGGTGCGCTGCGTGCAGTGCTGTTCGGCGGCGATCACCAAGCAGGGGTGTGAGACCACTTAGCCTGAGCGCCAGACGTATCGCTGTCAGGACGGCGGGCGCTGGTTCGACGATCTGACCGGGACGCTCTTCGCGGGTCACCATCAGCCATTGCGTACCTGGGTGCTGTGCCTCTACTTCATGGGGCTGAATCTGTCGAATCGCCAGATCGCTAGCGAGTTGGGTCTCAACAAGGATGATGTGCAGCGCATGACCCAGCAACTGCGCCAGGGCATCAAGTCCGCGCAACCTGCCCCGCGGCTCAGCGGCGAGGTCGAGGCCGACGAGGTCTACGTCACTGCGGGCCATCAAGGTCACCCGGACGCGGTGCAAAAAAAGCGCCGGGGCCGGCGTCGCCGCCTCAAAGGCGCCCGTGGCCGCGGCACCTTGGCCAAAGAGAAGCCCCCGATTCTTGGACTCATCCAGCGCAGTGGCGAGGTGGTTCTGCGGATGCTCGAGAACGTCCAACAACAGACCATTGAGCCCATCATCCGAGGCTGCGTCAGCGCAGGTACCCGGTTCTCTACCGATGAGTACGACATCGATTCACGGCTGACCGACTGGGGTGATGACCACCACCACAGCGTTTGCCACAGTCGGAGTGAATATGCCCGCGATGACGATGGTGATGGTTTCTGCGAGATCCACGTCAACACGATGGAGGGTGTCTGGTCGTTGCTGCGCTCCTGGCTGCGCCCGCACCGGGGTCTCTCGCAAGAGCATCTGCCGTTGCACCTGAACTTCTTTCAGTTCGTGCATAACGCGCGAGTGCGGGGCAAGGGACAGCTGCCGGCGCTCTTGGGAGCGCTGGTGGCTTAGCTGACTGGAACACATAAAGAGCGAATCTTACAATCGCGAGAACGCGGCGGGATCCAATGTTTAACGCCGGAACCCCTCGAGATTCTCGAGAAACCAGTGGTAGGTCTGTCCAAGCCCGACCTCAAGCCCATACCCTGCTCTCCAGCCAAGCGCGTTGAGGCTCGAGACATCCAGCAGCTTGCGCGGCGGCCCGTCGGGCATGCTCGGGTCGAAGTTGAGTGTGCCCTGATAGCCGGTGACCCGGGCGATGGTTTCGGCCAGCTCGCGGATGGTGACGTCAACGCCCGTGCCGACGTTGATGTGCGAGCACATGAGCTGGGTGTTGGCCTGGTAGGTCTCGGGGTCCAGATTCAGCACATGCAGGCAGGCCGAGGCCATGTCGTCGACGTGGAGGAATTCGCGCTTGGGTGTGCCAGTGCCCCAGATGACGACCTCAGGGCTGTTGGCTTGGGTGGCCTCGTGGAAGCGCCGCAGCAACGCTGGGATCACATGGCTGTGCTCGGGGTGGAAGTTGTCGCCGGGGCCGTAGAGGTTGGTCGGCATCACGCTGCGGTAGTCGCGCCCGTATTGGCGGTTGTAGCTCTCGCAGAGCTTGATGCCGGCGATCTTGGCGATGGCATAGGGCTCGTTGGTGGGCTCGAGCGGGCCGGTCAAGAGCGCGTCCTCGGCCATCGGCTGCGGGGCTTCTCGGGGATAGATACAAGAGGAGCCGAGGAACAGCAGCTGTTGGATATCGGCCTGATGCGCGGCGTGAATCAGGTTCGCCTCGATCATTAGGTTTTGGTAGATAAACTCCGCCGGCAGGCTGTTGTTGGCCTCAATGCCGCCGACCTTGGCGGCGGCAATGATGACCTGATCGATCTTGTGCTGCCGGAAGAAGGCGTTGACGGCCTGCTGGTTGAGCAGGTCCAGCTCGGCGCGGCTCGCAGTGAGCAGCTCGACCTCGCCCTGCGCGTCTAGCTGGCGGGCGATGGCGCTGCCGACCATGCCGCGGTGGCCGGCAATGAAGATGACGGGCGTTCGACTGACCATCTGTTTCCTCATGGTGTCTCTTGCAGGCTGTTGGGATCAGGAGGCGGACTGGGAAGCGAACCGCAATGAGTTAGCGTTCTGCGACGATCAGCGCGTCTCGACGGGCTCTGGAAACCAATCGTCTTCGAGCAAGACATCGAGTGCGTAGGGTATCTGTTTGGGAAATCGCGCAACTGGAAGACTGGTCTCTTTCGCCGCGAGCGTGACCCCGTCTGGATAAGCGCGCTCAACAGCCTCTGAAAGAAATGGCCGCAGACTTGGACAGTCGTTCAGCAGATCGCGAATCCGCAGCCGTTGTTCGAGGATGGAGCCACGCCAAGAGCCACTCCGGTGGGCCGGCTGGTAAGCCCACTTTAAGAGATGCGCGAGCAGGATCTTGAGGCGACTAACAAGCTCCTGTCGATCACGCCTCGCCATGGCCTCAAGCTCCTCGATCAAATGCACGACGTCGACCTCTTGGAAGCGGCCCTGCTTGAGCAGCGCAGCTGTCTGCGCCGTCCAAGCATGGATATCCTGCTCGTAGAGATTCGCGACACTCATCGTCCATCCTCACGCGCGATCGGGATCGCATGGCCGTGGGCCTTGAGCAGGGCGAAGCGCCGGGCGCTGTTGAGGTCCTCTGTAACCATCTCGGCGACCATCTCCTGGACGCTGATCTCAGGCACCCAGCCGAGGCGTTCGCGGGCTAGGGTCGGATCGCCGAGCAGGGTCTCGACCTCGGCGGGGCGGAAGTAGCGCGGGTCGACGCAGACGATGACATCGCCGACCTTGAGCGCGGGGGCAATCTCGGGGTCGGCGATGGCGGTGACGGTGCCTTGCTCATCGAGGCCCTGCCCTTGGAATTCGAGGCTGATGCCAAGCTCGGCGGCGGTCCATTCGACGAATTGGCGCACCGAGTATTGCTTACCGGTGGCGATGACGAAGTCTTCGGGCTGCTCCTGCTGGAGCATCAGCCATTGCATGCGCACATAGTCTTTCGCATGGCCCCAGTCGCGCAGGGCGTCCATGTTGCCGAGATACAGGCACTGCTCGAGGCCTTGGGCGATGTTGGCCAGGGCGCGGGTGATCTTGCGGGTGACGAAGGTCTCGCCACGGCGCGGGCTCTCGTGGTTGAAGAGGATGCCATTGCAGGCGTACAGACCATAGGCTTCGCGGTAGTTGACGGTGATCCAGTAGGCGTAGAGCTTGGCGGCGGCATAGGGGCTGCGCGGGTAGAAGGGCGTGGTCTCGCGCTGCGGAACCTCTTGAACCTGACCGAAGAGTTCAGAAGTCGAGGCCTGGTAGAAGCGGGTCTTGTCGGTGAGGCCTAGGAAGCGGATGGCCTCGAGCAGGCGCAGGGTGCCGATGGCGTCGACGTCAGCGGTGTATTCGGGGGCCTCGAAGCTGACCGCGACGTGGGATTGGGCGCCAAGGTTGTAGACCTCGTCGGGCTGCACCTGTTGGATGATGCGCGTCAGATTGGAGGTGTCGGTGAGGTCGCCGTAGTGGAGGACGAATTGCTGGTCCTGCTGATGCGGGTCTTCGTAGATGTGGTCGACACGCTGGGTGTTGAACAGCGAGGCGCGGCGCTTGATGCCGTGGACCTCGTAGCCCTTTTCGAGCAGGAATTCGGCAAGGTAGCTGCCGTCTTGGCCGGTGATGCCGGTGATGAGGGCTCTTTTAGTCACTGCTGAAGCTCCAGATGAGGCGGCGGTGCGGCGGCCTTTTGATCCAAGTTGCTTAGGATAACGCGCCTACCTGTGCGAGGGGGAGACTGATGATCGAGTGGCACGGATAACCCCCGCCGAGGCTGTGCGCCTATCCAGCCGGCAGGGTCCAGCCGGCAGGGTCCAGCCGAGCGCGCGTCCAGCCGGGCGCTCGCGCGAGTCCTCGCATGCTGGAATCGCTGACCATCGAGGTTTACCCTGCTCATCCCGTCCATCGCCCAAAAAGGAGAAACCAATGACCGACATAAAGACCAATCCAGCCGTCGCGCCGATTGCGCCGTTTGGCGATCTTGAGAAGAACTGGGGCTGGCTACTGGCGTTCGGCCTGCTGTCGATCGTTCTCGGTACGATTGGCCTTGGCATGACCTTTATGCTGACCGAGTTGGCGATGGTGTTCTTCGCCGCCCTCCTGATCGTCGGCGGCGTCTTCCAGCTCCTTGATGCGCTCAAATGCAACGGTTGGAAGAGTACTGCCTGGCATGTGCTGATCGCACTGCTTTACGTTGCCGCCGGCGTCTATATGACCCTGCATCCGACCCTGGCGGCGGTGTCGCTGACCCTGCTGCTCGGGGCTATGTTCATCACGGTCGGTCTGCTGCGCTCAATCATGGCGTTTCAGCTCAAGCCCGCAAAAGGCTGGTGGTGGCCACTGGTCTCGGGGGTGATCTCGCTGATCCTTGGCGGCCTGATCCTGGCCGAATGGCCGCAATCCGGCCTGTTCATCATCGGGCTGTTCATCGCCATCGAGCTGATCTTCAACGGCTGGTCTTATCTGTTTATCGCGCTTGCCGCTCGCGCCGCCGGCAAGCAACGGCAGGCTGGCGAATCGGTGAGTTTTTGAGCAAACAATCCTCATCAGGCCTTGGGGGTAGCGCTGGCCTAATGGTCATGGCGCCGGCGCCACCCCGACAGATGAATCGCGACGGATTCACGTTAACCGGGCCAGCATAACGCTCGCTCAAGGGGCCACTCACCACTGACGGAGCGACGACATGAAAGACGGCGTCATCCTCTCGATCGACCAAGGCACCACCGGCTCGACAGTGCTGTTCTTCGACCATGCCGGCCAGATTCGCAGTCGCGCCTATTCCGAGTTCACCCAGCATTACCCGAAGCCAGGCTGGGTCGAGCACGATGCCGAGGAGATCATGTTGGTCACCATGAAGGTGATCGCCGAGGCACTTAAAGCGGGCGGTATCGCCCCGAATGACATCAAAGGCATCGGCATCACCAATCAGCGCGAGACCGCGGTGCTTTGGGACCGCGCCAGCGGCAAGCCGGTCGGACGTGCGATCGTCTGGCAGGATCGGCGCACCGCCGATGTCTGTGCCGAGCTGAAGGCGCAGGGTCATGCCGAGAGGGTGCAGCAAAAGACTGGCTTGGTGATCGACCCCTACTTCTCCGGCACCAAGATCCAGTGGATGCTGGACAACATCCCTGGACTCCGCCAGCGCGCCGAGCGTGGCGAGATCTGCTTCGGCACCATCGACTCTTGGCTGGTCTACAACCTCACCGGCTGCAAGACCCACATCACCGACTATTCCAACGCCTCGCGCACCCTGCTCTACAACATCCGCGAGCTGCGCTGGGATGAAGAGCTGCTGGCGCTGCTGGATATCCCGGCCGCGATCCTGCCCGAGGTGCGGCCTTCCTCTGAGATTTATGGCGAGACTGATCCGCAGATGTTCTTCGGTACCCGCGGCATTCCGGTCGCTGGGATTGCTGGCGATCAACAGGCGGCGCTGTTCGGTCAGGCCTGCTACCAGCGCGGCATGGCCAAGAACACATACGGCACCGGCTCCTTTGTGCTGATGCACACCGGCACCGAGGCGGTGACCAGCAACGAGCAGCTGCTGACGACGATTGCCTGGGGCATCGGCGACGAGCCGGTCGAGTACGCCATCGAAGGCGCGATCTTTGTCACCGGCTCGGCGGTGCAGTGGCTGCGCGATGGGCTGCAGATGATCGAGCACGCCAAAGAGACGCGCGAACTGGCGCGAGCGGTGCCGGAGAACGAAGACGTCTACTTCGTGCCAGCGCTGGTCGGACTGGGTGCTCCACATTGGGACCCCTATGCCCGCGGCCTGCTGATCGGCATCACCAGAGGCACCAGCCGCGGCCATGTCGCGCGCGCGGTGCTCGAGAGCATGGCCTATCAGACGCGCGATGTGATCGAGGCGATGGAGCGCGACTCCGGCATCCACCTCAAGGAACTGCGTTGCGACGGCGGCGCCTCAGTGAACAGCGTGTTGATGCAGTTTCAGTCCGACATCCTCGGCGTCAACGTCGAGGTGCCGAGCATCATCGAGACCACCGCACTCGGCGCCGCCTATCTGGCCGGTCTCGCGGTCGGCTTCTGGGAAAGTCGCGAGGAGATCGCCAAGCAATGGGCGCTGGATGTGCGTTATCGTCCGCGGATCGATGAGGCTAAGCGGGCGAAGCTGTTTAGACGCTGGCATCGTGCGGTGGAGTTGGCGAAGGGATGGGCTAGGGAAGAACAATGAATCTGAGAGATAGCAATATCGCTAAGCTCCCCAATCGGGTGTTCGATGCGCTGATCATCGGTGGTGGGATCAACGGGGCCGTCTCGGCGGCCGCGCTGTCGGGCAAGGGCGCGAGCGTGGCCTTGATCGATCAGCGCGACTTCGCGGGCTTTACCAGTCAGCAGTCGTCGAATCTGGCCTGGGGCGGGATCAAGTATCTGGAGAGCGGTGACTATGGCTTGGTGCGCAAGCTGTGCCTGAGCCGGAATCATTTGATTGATAGCTATCCGAGCCGGGTGCAGGAGATCCGCTTCTTTACGACGATCGATAAGGGCTTTCGGTTTTCGCCTTGGTTCCTGTGGATCGGCACCTGGGTCTATTGGCTGTTCGGCAATGGCTACACCCGCATCCCGCGTCTGATCAGCAAGGGGCAGATCCGGCGCGAGGAACCGGTGATCAACACCAGCAAGGCCGCCGGTGGCTTTGAGTATTCCGATGCCTATCTGCACGATAACGACTCGCGCTTCGTGTTCCAGTTCGTGCGCGCGGCGATGGACCGGGGCACCATTGCCGCCAACTATGTCGAGGCGCTGGGCTCGCGGCGGGAGGAGATCGCCGACGAGGAGATGGGCACAGAACGCGGTCAGAACGCGGTCTGGATCACCGAGGCGCGCGATACCCAGGGCGGCGAGACCTTTCAGATCCGCTCGAAGATCCTGATCAATGCCGCTGGCCCCTTCGCCGATGGGCTCAATCAGCGCAACGGCGAGCAGACCGCGCATCAGCATCTGTTCTCCAAGGGCATCCATCTGATCGTGCCGCGGATCACGCCGCAGCAACACATCCTGACCTTCTTTGCCGATGATGGCCGGTTGTTCTTCGTCATCCCGATGGGCGTGCGCACCTGTATCGGCACCACTGATACGCCGGTGGAGAGCCCGTTCACCGCGGTGACCGATGAAGACCGTGATTTTGTGCTCGAGAACATCAATAAGCGCCTCGAACTCGCCAAGCCGCTGACCCGCGATGACATCATCGCCGAGCGCTGCGGGGTGCGCCCGCTGGTGGTCCAGCGAGCACCCAACACTGCTGTTGGGGGTTTAGGCGTCAGCATCCATGGCTCTGCCGGCAATGGCCATGATGCGGAAGGCAGCGGCAATGGTGCGGCTGGCGATGACACGGCCGGGAATGGCAAGACTGGGGATGGCGACAACGCGGAGGAGCGTGCGCGCGACTGGATGCAGCTCTCGCGCAAGCACGCGATCGATGTCGATCCGGCGCGCGCGCATCTGTCGATCTTCGGCGGCAAGCTGACCGACTGCGTCAATGTCGGCAATGAGGTGGCGGAGATTGCGACCCAGCTCGGGGTGACGCTGCCGCATCCGCACTATCGCTGGTACGGCGAGCCGCATCGCTCGGTCTATGAGGAGTACAGGCATCAAGCGCGGCTGATGGATCTGAATAGCTACACCTCGCCAGATTCGATCGAGCCGCTCTCGAGTCGGCTCTGGCGGCGCTACGATCAGCAGGCCTTTGAGCTGCTG
>NZ_JAYESN010000108.1:0-13034 GCF_034860625.1 Lamprobacter sp. | reverse complement strand
CCCGCCACCGCAGCCCGCAGTGGCTCGCCGGCTGGCGCGTCCAGTGCGGATGCTGGTGCTGGTGCTGGTGCTGGTGCTGGTGCTGGTGCTGGTGCTGGTGCTGGTGCTGGTGCTGGTGCTGGTGCTGGTGCTGGTGCCGATGCTGGTGCTGGTGCTGGTGCTGGCGAGAGCAGGGACCGGGTCTATCTGGACCTGACGCATCTGGATCGCGGGTTCGTCTCTACGCGCCTCGGCGCCATCCTCTCGATCTATCGCAAGTTCGCGGGCGTTGATCCGCTCGATGCGCCGATGGAGATCTTTCCGGCGGCGCATTATGCGATGGGTGGCCTCTGGGTCGACTACGAGAAAGACGCGGCGACTGGCGGTATGAAGCCAGGCAGTCCGCGCAATCATGCGACCAGTATTCCGGGGCTCTATGCCTGTGGTGAGTGTGACTATGCCTATCATGGCGCCAACCGCCTGGGCGCCAATTCATTGCTCTCGGCCTCGTATTCCGGGCGTGTCGCCGGCGAGGCGGTGGCGAGCTATCTGAGCGGGCTCGAGCGGGGGGCCGATGCCACACCGACCGCCTTGTTCGCCGCCGAGGCGGCGCGTCAGCGCGCGATCAATCAGCGTCTGACGGACGCGAGCGGCGATCAAAACCCATTCCGCTTGCATCGCGAGCTGGGGAATCTGATGACCACCAAGGTTGGCGTGGTGCGCGATAACGCCGAGCTTGACGCTGCGCTGTCGGGGCTGCGGGAACTCGAGCAGCGCTTCGAGCGGCTGGCGCTGGGCGAGTCGAGCCGCTGGGCGAATCAGAGCTTAGCTCATGCGCGCCAGGTGCTGGATATGGTGCGTCTGGCGCAGGTGATGGCCGCGAGTGCCCGCGCGCGGGATGAATGTCGCGGCGCCCATTTCAAGCCGGCGTTCGATCTCGCCATCCCCGCGGGCAAGTTCCCTGGCGATCCGGAGTTCGAGACCTATCGCGAGCGTTGGAAGGCCAACAATACCGAGTGGCTGAAGACCACCGTCGCTGAGTATCAGCCGGACGGGCCGCGTATTGGGTTCGAGCCGGTCGACCTCGGGCTGTTAGCGCCCGACCAACCGAGGGATTACCGCTGATGCAAGCTCAGAAGCGATTGCATGCTGCGCGGAACAATGAGCGGTTCGCAGCGGCGGCTAAGGCAACCCCAGACCACGGGCGAGAGACCGGGGCGAGCAGGACACCGGATCGCGCCGACGCGGGCAGTAGAACCGTCGAGCTGCGCATCCGCCGGCAAGATGGTCCAACCTCTGCGCCTTATTGGCAGTCGTTCAGGCTCGAGGCGCGTCCAGGCGCTAACATCGTCTCGCTGCTGATGGATCTGCGCGAGCACTGCGTGACGGCCAGCGGTGAGCCCGTCGACCCGGTCGCCTTCGAGCACAACTGCATGGAGGAGGTCTGCGGCGCTTGCGCGATGCTGATCAATGGCGTTCCGCGTCCGGCCTGCTCGGCGCTGATCGCGGACCTTGAGACACCGATCCGGCTCGAGCCGCTGCCCAAGTTCCCGGTGGTGCGTGACCTGATGGTCGATCGCGCGCAACTGTTTGCACAGCTCAAGCGGGTCAAGGCTTGGATACGGATCGATGGGGCCTGGGACAACCACGAGCGCGCACCGCGGATCTCGCCGCAGGACTGGGCGGCCAATTATCTCTACAGTCGCTGCATGAGCTGTGGCTGCTGTCTGGCCGCCTGTCCGCAGTTTGGGCCGGATCAGGCCTTCGTTGGTCCAGCATCCCTGGCACAGGTGCGGTTGATGAACGCGCATCCAACCGGCCGTCACGACAAGGCCGAACGCCTGCATGCGATCATGGCCGATGGTGGCCTTAGCGACTGCGGCAATGCCCAGAACTGCGTGCGGGTGTGTCCGAAGGAGATCCCGCTGACCACCGCGATTGGCGAGCTAGGCCGGCAGACGACGGTGCAGGCCTTGAAGGATCTGTTCGGAGGTCGCTGATTTAGAAGCAAGGCGGACTCAGGCGCGGAGGGTTAAGATTGCGGTATTGATGCCTCAATCATGATGCTCCCAAGCTCCGGATGCCCTTGCTGCGATCCCTAACTGGCCGACCCTGGCGACTCAGCCCTGCGGTTAACATCGGCCTGCCTTATCTCTGGCTCGGGCTATTCTTTCTGCTGCCCTTTGTGATCGTGCTTGGCATTAGTCTGGCCGAGCCCGCATTGGCTCAGCCGCCCTATACGGCGCTCTGGGAATGGGTCGAGGAGGGCGTGCTGACCATCCGCCTTAACCTGCAGAGCTATCTGCTGCTGGCCGAGGATGACCTGTATCTGGCCGCGCTGCTCAGCTCACTCTGGATCGCGCTGGTCTGCACGCTGCTCTGCCTGCTGCTTGGCTATCCGATGGCCTATGCGATCGCGACCGCGCCCGAGCGCTGGCGGGTGCTGCTGCTGATGCTGATCGTGCTGCCGTTCTGGACCTCGTTCCTGATCCGCGTCTATGCCTGGATGGGCATCTTGCGCAGCAATGGCCTGCTGAACAACTTCCTGCTCTCGCTGGGCCTGATCGAGCAGCCGCTGCAGATCCTGCATACCCCGCTGGCGGTCTATATCGGCATCGTCTATTCCTATCTGCCGTTTATGATCCTGCCCTTGTACGCGAATCTGACCCGGCTGGATTTCAGCCTGCTCGAGGCCGCGGCGGACCTGGGCTGCCGGCCTTGGCGCGCCTTCTTGGCGGTGACGCTGCCGCTCTCATTGCCGGGGATCGTCGCCGGCAGCATGCTGGTCTTCATCCCGGCGGTGGGCGAGTTCGTGATCCCCGACCTGCTCGGTGGCCCGCAGAGTCTGATGGTCGGCAAGATGCTCTGGACCGAGTTCTTCAACAACAAGGATTGGCCGCTGGCCTCGGCCTTGGCGATCGTGCTGCTGGGGTTACTGGTGGTGCCCTTCGTCATGCTGCAGCGACTCGAGGAACGCTGGGGGCGTCGGCTGGAGGATGAGCGGCCATGAAGGAAACCGCGAGCGGTCCGGGCAGCCGCTCTGGCTGGGGCTCCGCCATCGGACGGCGCTGGCCGCTGTTCACGGTGCTCGCCTTCGGTTACGCGTTTTTGTACGTGCCGGTGCTGCTGCTGATCCTGTACTCGTTCAATGAATCGCGGCTGGTCACGGTCTGGGCTGGGTTCTCGACCAAGTGGTACGGCGAACTGCTGCGCAATCAGCAATTGCTCGATGCGGCCTGGCTCAGCGTGCGCATCGCTGCAGTGAATGCTAGCATCGCGGTGGTCTTGGGCACCTTGGCGGCGAATGCGCTGGTGCGCCATGGCCGCTTTCGCGGTCGCACCGGCTTCGAGCTGCTGCTAACCGCGCCGTTGGTGATGCCGGATGTGATCATCGGCCTGTCGCTGTTGTTGCTGTTCGTCGCCATGCAGCAGGCGCTGGGCTGGCCACCGGGGCGTGGCTTCACCACCATCACCATCGCCCATATCACCTTCAGCATGGCCTATGTGGCGGTGATCGTGCGTGCAAGGCTGGCGCGTATGGACCGCTCGCTGGAAGAGGCGGCGATGGACTTGGGCGCGCGGCCATTACGGGTCTATCTGAGCATTACGCTGCCGCTGATCGCGCCGGCGTTGTTGGCCGGCTGGCTGCTGGCGTTCACGCTCTCGTTGGATGATCTGGTCATCGCCAGCTTCGTCTCCGGCCCGGGTGCGACCACCTTGCCGATGCTGATCTATGCCAGCGTGCGCATGGGCGTCTCGCCGCAGATCAATGCGCTGGCGACTATCATCGTCGCGCTGGTGACCTTGGCCGTGGTCATTGCCGCGCTGACGATGCGCCGTCCGAAGGGCGAGCGGCAGTAGGCGGTGTCTGTCAAATCTGGCGCTATTGGGGTCGAGATTGTCCGGCAATCCTCGCAATCGACCAACGCTAGGGCAAGAACGGCATCAGCTTTGGTGTATCGGCCAGTCCTGATCCTGTTGGCGAAGTTGGCTTGGAGGCTGGCTTGGGGGCACCGCTGGCTCAGTGCTTTGGTGGTCAGGCGGCCTGCCCATCTCGACATAGCAGACCCGATTGCGGCCTTGGCGTTTTGCTTGGTAGAGGGCATTGTCGGCGCGTGTGATGATCATGTCGGGGGTGTCATCCTGGCCGTTGGACTCGGCGATGCCAATACTCAAGGTGATCTTGAGCGGCTGGCTGCTTGTGCCAAGCTCGGTGGCGGCGAGCTCGATGCGAAACCGCTCCATTGAGCTTTGCGCCTGCGCCCAGCGGGTCTCCGGCATCAGCACGATGAACTCCTCGCCGCCCCAGCGCGCGGTCCAATCCGCCTCGCGCACCGATTGGCGTAACTGTTTTGCGAATCCTTTGAGGACTGCGTCCCCGACGCTGTGCCCATAGGTATCGTTGATGGCCTTGAACAGGTCGAGATCCAGCATCGCGATGCAATAAGGTTGCTGGCTGCGCTGGCTTTGCGCATGGACGCGTCGAAGCGCGCACCAGAAGCTGTAGCGATTGAGCAGGCTGGTCAGTCGATCATGGTTGGCGCGATAGTTGAGCTTGCGCTCAGCACGCTTGCGCTGCGAGATGTCGAGATGCACGCCGATCGAGAGTTGACCACGCCCTGATGGGTCGCGCTCGCAGATGCGGCCATGATCCTCGATCCAGGTCCAATGGCCGTTGCGATGGCGCATCCGGTATTCGCCCTGAAAGCCATCCTGGTCACCGCAGATCGCGCGTTCAAGTGCGTCTAGCGTGGCGACGGCATCGTCCGGGTGTAGTTGGGCCCGCCACCAGTCGATCGTGGGTACGATCTCATCAGGTGCATAGCCAAGCATGGCAAGGTATCTGGCATCCGCGCCGGCTTCACCGGTCTTGATGTTGGCCCAGTAGACGCCGGTCCCGCTCGCATCCAGGGCAATATCCAGGCGTTGTTGGGTCCTGATGAGGTGCTTTTCGATCTCGGCCTGCTCACTGATGTCGAGGACAAAGCCCACCAGATCAGCGCTGTCTGAATCCTGCTTTGGTAATGCCGATCCGTAAACGCGGGCGGTGCCTGTGCTGCCATCATCGCGTCGAATGTCGAGCGTGATGGCGTAGGGGATTCCTTGCTCGCTGCAGTTGCGCACGGCTTCGCGCAGTCTTGGCCAGTCGTCGCTGCTGACATAGCGCTCATGCTCATCGAAGCTCGGCTCGCCGAGCGTCGGATCGCGCCGGAAGATCGCGAAGACCTGTTTCGACCATTGTGGTCGGCCTGTCTCAACATTGAGTCGCCAATGCCCGATCTGCGAGATCGATTCAGCAACATTGAGCAGTTCGCGCAAGCGTTGCAGCTCGCCGAAGTCATCCTCTTGGGGGATGCGCTCATGGGCGTAGAGGATGGCCTCGGTACCCTGGGTGAGTGGTAGCGGGCGAGTCTGGAGCTCGAACGCAAGCGCAGTCCCATCACGGTGGCTCAGCGTGGCGATAAGGTATCCAAGCGGCTGCTGGCTCAGGCTCTGCCAGATGCCATCCCAGTGCTCGCTCGACCACGCTGGGTTGATCTCCCAAACCCTGCAGCCGAGCAGCTCATCACGCGCGTAGCCGAGTCCTTGGCAGGCGGCCAGGTTGACGTCGAGGATGTCACCATTGGCATTGATCCGAAAGATAGGATCAGGGGATTGCTCGAACGCGAAACGATCCAAAGTCATGACCGCCTCCTGCCAACAGGGTGCCAAAGATCGACAGCTCAGCATCAGCGATGCATTGGGTTGCCCTGAAACAAGCGCTTCATCGTCCGGGGTGGCGAGGCGCCATGTCCGTTAGGCAAGTGCGTGCACCTATTAACGACATTAGCACAGGGATGGATCGTCGACCGTGCAGATGATCAAGAATCTTGAACAGGGTGCTCTGGAGCCCTAACGGAGGCTGTGCTGTCCGAAGGACGAGTCGATTTGAGCCAAAACAGCATCGGTTTTTCAGATTCCTCGGCCTCGCCAAGCTCTCTCCAGCTGAAGCGCGTGCTCAGTTCTGGATGGCGTTGATAGCCACGCCTTTCCCAGAAGTGGTTTAGTGGCATATAGCCCGGTGGTTGGCGCGGGTCGGCCGGGTCGCGCTCGACGGCGCAGAAGGCATACCAGTCGAAGGCGTATCCCTGCTCGGCGCAGAGCCTCTGCGCATGACGCTCGCGCTCCTCGAAGAAGCGCACGCCGAGACCGCGTCCGCGATAGGCCGGGAGCAGCACCGATTCACCGAGATAGAAAATGCGCTCGGGATCATAGCCATGGGCGAGGAAAGGCGCCTTCACCTCGTCGGTCTCTTCGGCCATCGGCAGCGCGGTGGAGGCGCCAACCACGCGCTCGCCGTCGAGCACGATGGCCACGACGCTGCCGCGGGCTTGGCGGTAGGTCTCGAGGTAGCGCGCCTCATAGGCGGCATCGCCGTCGTAGAGGTATGGATACTCGCGAAAGACAGTAATCCGGAGCTCGGCCAGTGCCGGAATATGGCGCTCGAGCTCGGCGCCGGTGGCGGTTAGGATCTGCAGGTTGTCAGTCATCGGTGGTTTCAGTGGTTGAGGGATGAAGCAGTGGAGGGAGATCAAGGCGTCTCAGGTGATTGATCGCTTTCGGTGATTCGGCTAGTGTTTGTGCTGTCGACCATGCAACGGCAAGCATAGAGCATAGATGCATGACCTTGATCACCGAGCTCGAAACCGATGTCGTTTATCCAGACAGCGATGGTCGGCCCATGGCGGAGAGTGATTTCCAGCGCGAGCCGCTGATCTACGCCGTGAATGCCTTACGACGCTGGTTCCATGCGCGTGAGGATGTCTATGTCTCGGGCAATATCCTGCTCTACTACGAGCAAGGTAACCCGCGCGCGGCGGTGGCGCCTGACGTGCTCGTCGTGCTTGGGGCGCCGAGCCACAATCGGCGCTCCTACAAGCTCTGGGAGGAGCCCAAGGCGCCGGACTTCGTGATTGAGATCACCTCGCGTGCCACGGTCAGCGAAGACCAAGGTAACAAGCGGGGCCTCTACGCCTACCTCGGGGTATCCGAGTATTGGCAGTACGACCCAACCGGTGATTACCTCAAGCCTGCGCTCGCGGGATTTCGGCTCATCGATCGGAATTACTGGCCGATCCCCGTCAGATCCGACGCGGAGGGGACACTGGTTGGGGTGAGTGAGGTGCTCGGGCTCATGCTGCGCCTGGATGGCAACGGCTTCCATTTTGCCGATGCAGAGACGGGGCAGCTATTGCTGACCTACGATGAGTTAGAAGAGGCTCGGCTTGAGGCTGAAGCTGTCCGGTTTGAGACTGAGCGAGCGCTGCGTGATGCCGAGTTGAAAGCGACTCGCGAGGCCGCGCTGCGCCATGAGGCCGAGCAACGCATTGCGGCGCTCGAGGCACAATTGCGCGAGCGGGAGTGAGCCTTTGCGCCGCAAGCGGCAGTGAGCCTCGGCGCCTCTAGCGGCAGTGAGCCTTCGCGCCTCAAGCGGCAGACCTTGCCATTGCAGACGCGGCCGAGTCTCCGTATCCGTCTTCGGACAGCATGAGCTGTTGCGCTAGCGCAGCAACAGTGTCGGCACCTTCGCCGAGCGCAGCAGATCGGTGGTCTTGCTGCCCAAGAACAAGCTGCGCAGCGGTGAGTGGCCGTAGGCCCCCATCAGCAGCATGTCGATCGCCTGATCTTGCACGTATTGGGCGATGACCCGCTCGGTGTCGCCCGGCATCAGGGTCGCGGTGACCTCAAAACCGGCCTCTTCAAGCCTGTTGCGCGCCCAGTCGAGCTGCTTCTCGCCGTCACGGCGCGGCTTGCCGCTCATCAGTACATGCACCGGTAGACCACGGAAGAGCGGGCTGCGCGCCACCATCTCGACGCCGCGACGGGTCATGTTGCCGCCATCGAAGGCGATCAGCACCCGTTTGGGCTCGGTGAATTGGTCGGTGACAGCAAGAATTGGCTTGCTTAGCGAGCGGACCATGCGCTCGACATTGCGCCCGAGGTCGCGCTGGGTGGTCTCGGCTGACTCGCCACGGCGCCCGAGCACGAACAGCCGCACCTGGTCTTCGGCGCCGACCAGCGTCTCTTCGAGGTCTCCATAGCGCTGGCGCACATCGGGCGCGGCAACCCCGAGCTTGAGTGCGCGCTCGCGCAAGGCATTGAGGAACTCGCGACCACGCTCGCGGTTGGCCTTACTGCGCGATTCATCACGGTCGGCCAATTCGGTCAGCAGATTCTGCTGCGCATTCACACCGATGGCGCCGCTGTGGTCCTTGCCGAGCGCGACCTCCTTCTCGCGATCGAGGATGTGCAGCAATTCCAGCGGCGCGTCCATCTGCCGGGCCGCCCAGGCCGCGGCATCGGTGACAAAGTCGGCGAAGTGCGACTGATCGACACAGGCCAACACCTTGGCTTGGGGTTGCATGGGGTCTTCGGGTTGCATCGGCGTCTACTCTGTTCGGTGGTGTGCGCTTGCGCTGACGAGCGAGTGGCTGACTGAGTCGCCGCCCTTGATCTCTCTTTCCGATGAGTCTTTCTGATGAGTGTCAGGCGCTAGCGCTCAAATCGGGCCATTGTGACTGGGCGCTTTGGGGCGCTGATCAGTGCCCCATCAGGCTTTCGACGGCCTCGGGCTTATCATGCACCGCAAAGCGATCGACCATGGTGCGGCTGGCCTGGTTCAGGCCGACTACCACCACCTCGGTGCCCTCGCGACGGAACTTGAGCACCACCTTATCCAACGCGGTCACCGCGGTGATATCCCAGAAGTGCGCGCGGCTGACGTCGATGCAGACCTTCTCGATCACCTCCTTGTAGTCAAAGGCGGCGATGAAGCGATCGGCCGAGGAGAAGAAGACCTGGCCTACCACATGGTAAACACGCTCGCGGCCCTCGCGGGTCGGGGTTGAGCCGATATAGAGGATGCGGCTGACCTTCTGCGCGAAGAAGAAGCCGGACAACAGCACGCCGACCAGCACACCCTGGGCGAGGTCATGGGTGAGCACCGTCACCGCAACCGTGGCGATCATGACGATGTTGGCATCCAGCGGATGCTCGCGCAGGTTCTTGAACGAGGCCCAGTTAAAGGTGCCGATCGAGACCATGATCATCACCGCCACCAGCGCGGCCATCGGGATCTGCGCCACCCAGTCGTTGGCGAACACCACTAACACCAGCAGCACGACGCCGGCAGTCAGGGTCGAGAGCCGGCCGCGACCGCCGGATTTGATGTTGATGACGGTCTGACCGATCATCGCGCAGCCGGCCATGCCGCCGAAGAAGCCGGTCACCACATTGGCCGTGCCCTGGCCGACGCATTCGCGGTTCTTGTTGCTCTTGGAGTCGGTCAGGTCATCGACGATGGTCGCGGTCATCAGCGATTCGAGCAGACCGACCACGGCCAGCGTCGCCGAGACCGGGAAGATGATCTGCAGGGTCTCCAGGTTGAGCGGGATATCCGGGATCAGGAACACCGGTAGGGTGTCCGGCATCTGCCCCATGTCGCCGACGGTGCGGATGTCGATGCCGAAGTAGATGGCGGCTGCGGTCAGCGCGACGATGGCGACCAATGGGGACGGAATGGCCTTGGTCAGATAGGGGAAGAGGTAGATGATGCCGAGCGCGGCGGCCAAGACCCCATAGACCTCCCAAGTGAACTGGGCGCCGGTGATCTCGGGCAGTTGCGCCATAAAGATCAGGATGGCGAGCGCGTTGACGAAGCCAGTGATCACCGAACGCGAGACGAAGCGCATCAGGTTGCCGAGCTTGAGCCAGCCGGCGAGGATCTGCAGCACACCGGTCAGCACGGTCGCCGCGAGCAGATACTGCAGGCCATGATCGGCGACCAGGTTGACCATCAACACGGCCATGGCCGCGGTCGCCGCTGAGATCATCCCCGGCCGCCCACCGACGAAGGCGGTGACCACAGCGATACAGAAGGAGGCATAGAGCCCGACCTTGGGATCGACGCCGGCGATGATCGAGAAGGCAATGGCCTCGGGGATCAGCGCCAGCGCGACCACCAGGCCAGCGAGCAGGTCATTGGGGATATTAGACAGCCAGTCCTTGCGGAGTGATTTCATACGGGGAGCATTTCCAGGGCTGACGCGGACCTCGGGGCCAGCGGTGGGAAAACGACAGAGTGGCGCGGCTCCCAGGAGCGCCAAGGCGAATGATCCAGGCCAGGCGCAGGATCGGCATAACGATCCGGGGCAATGATCCAATTCAACGATCGAGACAAGGCGCAGGATCAGGTCGATCGACACACTAGCGCAGGGAAGGGAGCAGCAGGCACGGCATCGATTTGGATGTTGGCCTGAGTCCGATGGACTCAGTGGTCACTGAGTTGCTTTGGGCCTACATCGGCGGGGCTTCTCCAGAGGTGGGGAGCATCATCGGGGGCAACATTGACGCAAAGTATACAGGCAATGGGGGTATGCTGAAACTCAGCACGGCGTTCATTGGCCTTTGTGTCCGACCGCGCCGGGCAACGGATCATCGCTGCCGATGCTCGTCTTGCGGCCAAGGGGGAGAGCGGGATCAGCGTTGCATCAGCGCAATATTTTTGGTCGGAATGACGCAGCTGAGGCCGCGTTCGGCGGCGAGGTAGCGCAGCGTTTCCTCGCGGTAGAAGACCACATGGGTCGGGTCGCGCCGATAGTGCCAGTTGGCGAAGCGGCGGTCGTCGGTCTGGAAACAGGTCATCAGCGCTAGCCAACCGTTGGGACGCAGCAGGGTGGTGAGCCGATCGAATTCCTCGGCCGGGCGATGGAAGTGCTCGGCGGTCTCGGTGCAGGTGATGAAGTCGTAGCGGGCTTGTAGGGTCGCCAGGTCGGGCTGGAAGAAGGGGTCGTAGAGTGCGACCTGATGTCCCTGTTCGCGCAGCATCTCGGCGAGCGCGGGACCGGGGCCGCAGCCGTAATCAAGCCCTTGCGATCCTGGTGTCAAGCGCTCCAGCAGCGGCTCGGTGAGTCGGCTCAGAAAACGCCGGTAGCCAGCATCGGCGGGGTCGTTGTGATGCCGTCGGTATTCGCGGAACTCCTGGGCGGGCGAGGGGTGTTGGCCTGGGTCCAAGAAGCGCGCCGCGCAACACGGGCAGCGCCAGTAGTCGCGGCCGTCGACCCGAAGGAAAGGCTCGGGGTGCGCGGCGCGACAGACTGGGCAAGCCATGCCTGAGCTATGAAGACGCGGCGATGAACGGTGCTCGTCGCGAGCCTGATTCCAAGTCAAGGGAATGTGATGGCGAGAAGCGACCCTGGTGGCGATTGCTTGAATATTAGGCTGCCAGTCGGCCTTTGGCTATGAAGTTACGGCGATTACGTTAGGCTTGCGGTTAGACGTATAAACACACAAACGCTTACGAACGGAAAATGCCATGGACACTGTTCGCTGGAATGTCGCTGTCTCGGCCGATACGAATCACTCCTTGCGCCTGTTTCTGGCTAATCGGGGAGGTGGCCGGAAAGGGGACTTGTCGCGCTTCATCGAGGAGGCGGTCCGCGCCCACATCATGGAACTGAGCGCCGAGCAGGCCAAGGCGGCAACGGCTCACCTGAGCGAGGCAGCATTGACCGAGGCGATTGGTGAAGCGATCGATTGGGCGCGTCAACGCTGATGTGGGTTGTGCTGGATAGCAACATCCTGTCAAGTGCTCTAATCTTTCCCCCTGATCTCTCCTCATGGTGCGCCTGATGCCATCTACCGCGCCTAGCGGGCGGCGCGCTTCGAACCGCGATGATGGCTGGGGCTCACCAAACGCCTTCACGCAAAGCGCGTGCCGCAGCGGCGCGTGATCGCTGAGGGACGGCCAGGGGCCGAGTCGGCTAAGGTCTGCTCCAGCGTATACTGGGAGCTGATTCGGCTCAACCAATGCGGTCGACGCGGTAGCGACCAAACTGCGCCCGCCTTCGTGCAACTCCTGCCTTAACCGTCTGCTTCGTTTGTATTCAATGGAGATTCTTCACGCCTTCTGGCACCCCGACCCCGCTGATGCGTTTGCGCGCAGTGGCTGTTTTCGCCTTTGGGTGGAGACTGACGCGCTCAGCACGCCCGCATCTGCACACAAGACGCAAGCCCACAAAGGGCAGGCGACCAAAGAACCGACCAAGGGACAACTAACGCATCCCTTCGCGTTACCGCGGGCGGGTTGGCCAACCCTGCTAGAGACGCTTGGGCTCAAGAGGCCATCGGCGTCGGCCGAGCGCGCGTTACAGACCTGTCCGGTTTGGTTGCCCAGCGCGTCGCAGGGCCCGCTTCCCTCGCCTGAATTGGCTCGCCGGCTGGGTCAGGCCGGCGCTGAGGCAGGGATTGAGGCCGAGGCCGAGTCTGGAGCGACTGAGACGGGAGTGGAGACCAGCGCTCATCTCGCTGATCCGAAAGCTGCAGTGGCAGGTGCCGGGGCGGCCGCGGAGGCCATCGTGCTGCGGGCTTGGCAGGTTGAGACCTTCTCGCTTGAGGCGCCCCTTCGCCAATTCCGTGAGCTTCGCTTCTTGACCGATGACGCCTTTGGCGATCTGCGCGCGGGGGCTGATCTGCTTTTTTGGCACTGGTTCACGCAACAGCTCAAGCAACTCTTTCTTCAGGACCAGTACCTGCCAGCTCTCCGGTATCGCCAGCCGCCGAAGCCGCCTCGGCGCAAGACAACGCCACCGGGCGAGTTGCATCCAGTTTGGCAATGGGCCGGGCGCGCCTATGAGCAACTGATCGAGCAAGCATCGCCCACCATGCCGCCAGCTTGCGCAGTCGGTAGCGAGATCCGCTTTGAGCCGTCCAGCCTGCTCGAGCACTGCGCCGCCGTGCTGCTCGATGAGTTGGTGCGCCCAACACCGTTGCCAGCGACCTTCAAGAAACGCATTGATGGCAGCTTGGTGGCACTCGGCTTCGACCGGGCACCAGGCCAGCAGCCGCTTACGGTGACTGACGAGCAGCAGGCGCGATACCGCGCCTGGCGCCGCTGGCGGCAGGCGATCGATGGCGGCGAACAGGCGGCACGCTTCACGCTTGGCTTGCGCTTACTGGAGCCGCAGGATGACGCTGGGACTCCTGGGACTCCTGGGACTCCTGGGACTCCTGGGACT
>NZ_JAYESN010000107.1:0-13801 GCF_034860625.1 Lamprobacter sp. | reverse complement strand
TATTCCCGAGAGGCCATGGTCTGAGCCATTTGCGCAGTCTCTAACCCACTGAATTGAATGAGCCTGCAAGCCAGGTCAGATTTCGTTTACCCCAGCGGCGAACGAACAATCAATGACTTGCGCGTGACGCTCGGCCGAGAAGGGGAAAAATCACCCCAAGCGCCACGCGGGGGGGTGAAAAAGGGCGGCCACCAAGGGATCATTGTCGCTGTCGAGACGACACCCCTGAAGAGGAGAGACCCCTTGGTGGCCATGACACAAACGAACCTGTTTTCCTGGGACGCGATCGAGGCGCGCAGCGATCTCGATCGCCTGCAGTTAGCGATCGATCATCTCCCCGATGAGCGCCTGGTGCAAGACCTCGAGGTGATGCGTCGACAGGGGCGCAACGACGACCCGGTACGCCCGATGTGGAACCTGCTGCTCGCCGGCATCGTCTTCCAGCACGCGAGCATCGAATCGCTGCTGCGCGAGCTTGCCCGCAATCCCAGCCTCCTGGAGGCCTGCGGCTTCGACCCGCTGCCGATTCAGCGCAAGCCCAAGCCCCAGATCGTGACCGATCCTGAGACGGGCCTCGCGCGCATTGAGGTGCCCGCCCCCTCGGAGCCGGAGCGCGCCGTGCCCAGGAGCTGGAACGTCTCACGCTTTCTGGCCACGGTCATCGAACTCGAAGAGACGCTCGGCATGATCAGCGAGATGGCGGTGATCCTGCGCGAGCAGCTCATGGCCGTGCTGCCCGACTTCGGTGAGCACCTTGGCTTCGATGGCACCGACATCGCCAGTCACAGCACCGGGCAGAAAGCGCGCACGAGCGGTGAGACCTCCGATCCCGATGCCGATTGGGGGCATCACGAGACCCAAGGCGTTGATGCCGCCACCGGCAAGGCCTGGAAGAAGATCAAGCGCTGGTTCGGCTATGGGCTGCATCTAATCGCCGATACCCAGTATGAGATCCCGGTGGCGTTTGCGCTCACGCCGGCGTCGGTCTCGGAACAGCCGACCTTGCGGGCGATGATCCGCGCCACCTTCGCCGAGACCCCGGAGTTGGCTGAACGCTGCCGGGACTTCAGCGCCGATCGCGGACTCGATAGCGCTGAGACCAAGGCGCTGCTCTGGGATGACGACGCCATCCGCCCGCTGATCGACACCCGCGAGCTGTGGCGTGAGGAGAAACAGCATCCGGACGACGACCCGTCCAAGCCCATCACCCGAGCGCTCAACCCCGAGCGGGCTGACACGATTGTCCATACCGAGCAGGGCTCGGTTCACTGTGTCTGCCCGGTAACCGGGGAGCAACGCGATCTGGCCTTTCAGGGCTTCGAGGCCGATCGCAACGCCCTCAAGTACCGCTGTCCGGCCGCGGCCTATGGCCTGCCGTGCCAAGGCCAGGCCCAATGTCACCAGGCCGGTGGTGTGACACCTGGGGAGTATGGGCGCGTGGTGCGCATCAAGCTCGATGAACAGGATCGGCGCATCTTTGTCCCCACGCCGCATGGCAGCCCCAGTTGGCAGCGCGGCTACAACGGCCGCAGTGCCTTGGAACGCATTAACAACCGCATCGATCGCCACTTCGGCTTTGAGCTGCATTTCATCCGCGGGATCGCCAAGATGACCACCCGCGTCGGCTTGGCCATCGCGGTGATGATGGCCATGGCGCTGGGCCATGTCCGACAAGGCCGTCCCGAGCAGATGCGCTCGCTGGTGCAGCCGATCCCGGCGACGGGCTAGCCCGACCCCGCTCAAGCCGTCGGTTTTGGATCGGGGCAAGGCTCCCGAGGGTGGCGCTTGCCTATGATTCGCGAGCGATGAGAATGGCTCTCATCTGAAGCGCCTGCTAGCGCTCCCGCGCGCTTTGGAGGCCCCGTTCGCGCTGCTCCGCCAGCGGAATCGCTCTAGCGATGCAGGGGCTGGGCGGCCGAAAATCGCTACAGCGCAAATGTCTCGGTTATCGCAAAGCTTGCGAATCAGAAGTGCGCTGTTTCTCGGCCTCTAGCAGCACTCGACCTCAAGCGCCTCGAGCATCGTTTCCAGCTCAGCCTCATCCCAACGCTCGAGCAGCTCGCGCAGATGGTTCAGATGGCAGTGGATATGATAGAGCGCATCGTGCTGCGGGCCGTTGCGACCCTCGAGCTTGGCCTCGAAGTAGCTCCAGAACGGATCATCGCGCTCGCCGGCGCGCATCGCCGTGCGTAAAGCGGTGACGAAGCGCTCGGCGTTTCCGTCGCAGTCGATATCGCGGAAGCTGATATAGCGGTCAGGACGCTCGAGCACCTCAGCACCCCGCCTCGGCCGCGCCCGCAACTGCCTCTGCGGTCGCGCTGTCGTTGGCCGTAAATCCATCGGCGGCAAGCAGGTCGTCGATGTCGGCCTCGACGAGCTGGATGTCTTTCTTCTCGCAGTAACGGCGCTCCTTATCGGTCGGCTCTGGGATCAACGCCCAGCCGGCGGGCTCGCCAGCGGCATAGATCACATCTGAGAGCACCATGCGCTCGGTGTCGCGCGTGAGCCGCAGTCCGAGGAATAGGTACTGGCGCCCGACCCGGTATTCCTTGAGGAAGCGCGGTAGGCCGAAGCCACCCATCAGCTCGGTCAGATAGTCGACGAAATCGGCATCTGAGGCGATGTAGGTTGCATCCGGTCGCGGACTGCCGAGGGGCTTGAATAGGATCGGCGCGGCCGGGTCGACTTGATCCTGATCGATCTCCTGATAGCGGTCGCCATCGTAGGCATGGATGCGAAAACGGTAGTCGGTGCCAGCAATCCGCGAGATCCCACGGATCAGCGTATGCGGCCGATCCGCATAGGAGTCCTGCAGCTGGGTATCGCGGTTGATGTCGATCACATAGTGAGGCGCCAGCTTGGCAAGCCAGTCGTGCAGCGGGGCGCGCGTCCACTGGCGCTGGCCATAGGTGTGATCCAGGAACCGGTTGACCGCGCTCCGCCCGCGCTTCAGCTCGACATCCATGGCCGCGCGGGGGAATTCCCACATCAGCCGCTTCGACATCGGCCGACCCTTGTTCATCGCCAGGATCAGGCTGTCGCTATCGGCGGGCATTGAAACCCCTGTCTCGCGCTCGACGACCGGCGCTAACACACCGGGACCGAGATAAGGGATGAGATCGCCGCGGCGCATGGCGTTGGCAAGATCGGAGAGTTCGATGGACATGCGTTTCCTTGGAGGCTGGGGGCAATCCCTACCGAACAAGCAAAGCGAATGCCAATGAGCCAAGTAGGAAGCTCAACACCAATCGAAAGTGCTTAGCAACGCACACCAGGCACCGCTTGCGAAGGTAACCGCATGCTGCCCAGCTTGCTCAAGCCTGATCGCAGCGAGATGGCCCGACGCGCGCCTGATCTGATACGACATGAGGCGTCGCGCACTCAGAATAGGTCACGCTCTGAGCCGCCCCACGGACCATTCACTCTGCCCTGTTGAGTCCCGCCTTCAGGGCCTGGCACCCGAAACCCTGCCCCGCTTCCGGCTCCAAACCGCCGTTCTGGAAGCTGTTGCAAAGGCTGCAACGCGCTCGCCTTGTTCGCTTTGCGACAATCGCGGCAGCGCGACAATGCGCGGCAGCCGATTCGCTAAGTTGCTGATCAATCAACGAACAGAGGCTCAGACGCCTGTCTTTTAAGCTCGCTGGCACGGTCTCTGCTTAAAAGTTATCCATCAGCATGCATCCATGAGCGTGCATCCAGCAGCACCCCCCTCGCCAACGCTCAGCCACCGAGACCCTGAGGCATGAAGCAAAAAGACATCGCCGCGCTCTTGGACGAGCCCGCCTGTGAGCACAACGACAAGGCCAAGTCCGGCTGCGCCAAGCCCAAGCCTGGCGCCACCGCCGGCGGCTGTGCCTTCGATGGCGCCCAGATCGCGCTGCTGCCGATCGGCGATGTCGCCCATATCGTGCATGGCTCCATCGCCTGCGCCGGCAGCGCCTGGGACAATCGGGGCAGCCGCTCCACCGGCCCGACCTTGTACAAACTCGGCATGACCACCGATCTGACCGAGCAGGATGTGATCATGGGCCGCGGCGAGAAGCGGCTGTTCCATTCGATCAAGCAGGCGATCGAGAGCTACGACCCGGCGGCGGTCTTCGTCTACAACACCTGCGTGCCGGCGTTGATCGGCGACGATGTCGATGCGGTCTGCAAGGCCGCGGCTGAGCGCTTCGGCAAGCCGGTGGTCTCGGTCGATGCGGCCGGCTTCTATGGCACCAAGAACCTCGGCAACCGTATTGCTGGCGAGACCATGGTCAAGCAGGTCTGCGGTGGCCGCGAGCCCGATCCGATCCCGGCCGGCATCGAGCGGCCTGGTTTCAAGGTGCACGATGTCGCGTTGGTCGGCGAGTACAACATCGCCGGTGAACTATGGCGCGTGATGCCGCTGTTCGATGAGCTCGGCATCCGCGTGCTCTGCACCCTCTCCGGCGATGCGCGGTTCCACGAGGTGCAGACCATGCACCGCGCCGAGGTCAACATGATGGTCTGCTCCAAGGCCATGATCAACGTCGCGCGAAAGCTCGAGCAGGCCTTTGGTACGCCATGGTTCGAGGGCAGCTTCTATGGGGTTGCAGACGTCTCGCAGGCGCTGCGTGACTTTGCGCGCCTGATTGGTGATCCCGATCTCAGCACCCGCACCGAGGCGCTGATCGCCCGTGAGGAGACGCGCATTGATGCCGAGCTTGAGCCCTGGCGCGAGCGCCTGCGCGGCAAGCGCGTGCTGCTCTACACCGGCGGGGTGAAGTCCTGGTCCGTGGTTTCGGCGCTGCAGGATCTCGGCATGGGCGTGGTCGCCACTGGCACCCGCAAGTCGACCGAGGACGACAAGGCGCGCATCCGCGAGCTGATGGGCGACGAGGCGGTGATGATCGAGGACGGCAACCCGCGCAACCTGCTCGATCTCTACCACCAGCAAGGTGCCGATCTGCTGGTCGCCGGCGGACGCAATCAGTACACCGCACTCAAGGCGCGCATCCCCTTCCTGGATATCAATCAGGAGCGCGAATTCGGCTATGCCGGCTACGACGGCATGCTCGAGCTGGCGCGGCAGATGTGCCTGACCATCGAAAGCCCGATCTGGGCTGCGGTGCGCAGTGCCCCGCCCTGGCGCAGCGCTGGCGGTGGAGCCGCAGCCGATGCGCCGGTTGTGCAATCGCCAGAGACCGAGACTGGAGCGGAGGTGGCCCATGGCTGAGCCCATCATCATCAAGCGCAACAAGGCCCTCTCGGTCGGCCCGCTCAAGGCCAGCTCGACCCTCGGCGCCACCCTCGCCTTCCTCGGTATGCGCCGATCGATCCCAATGCTGCACGGCTCCCAGGGCTGCACCGCATTCGGCAAGATCTTCTTCATCCAGCATTTCCGCGAGCCGATGCCGATCCAGACCACGGCCATGGATCAGGTCAGTACCATCATGGGTGGCGATGAGAGCATCGTCGAAGGGCTGGCGACAATCTGCGCCAAGCATCAGCCAGCACTGATTGGCATCCCGACCACCGGCCTGGTCGAGACGCAAGGCGCCGATGTGCCGCGTGCCATCCAGATGTTCCGCAGCCGGCATCCGGAATACGCCGAGGTGGCAGTGGTCCCGGTCGCCTCGCCGGACTACAGCGGTTGTCTCGAGACCGGATTCAATACCGCCGTCAAAGCGATCATCGACGCCCTGGTGCCCAAGGCCACCGCCGCGGGCACCCGCCCTGGACGTCGGCCGCGGCAGATCAATGTGCTCGCCGGCTCGGCGCTGACCACCGGCGATCTCGAGCATCTGAAGGATCTGCTCGAGCGTTTCCGGCTACGCCCGGTGTTGCTGCCTGATCTGGCCGATTCGCTCGACGGCCATCTGGTGGATAGCGACTACAGTGCCCTGACCATCGGCGGCACCCCGCTCGATGAGTTGGCAACCCTGGGCGACGCTGCGGCGACACTGGTGATCGGCCGCTCGATGACCGGCGCCGCCGATCTGCTCGCCGAGCGTACCGGGGTTCCAGACCACCGATTCCCGCATCTGATGGGGCTGGAGGCGATGGATCGCTTCATCAGCACACTCGCCGAGATCAGCGCCGAGCCGGTGCCCGAGCGCATCGAGCGCCAGCGCTCGCAGCTGCAAGACGCGATGCTCGATGCCCATTTCTCGATCGGCCAGGGCCGCTTCGCGATCGCCGCCGATGCCGATCTGCTGGTCGCCTTCTCGCAGTTGCTCGCCAGCATGGGTGCTGAGACCGTCGCCGCGGTGGCGCCGACCAACGCGCCGAGCCTCGCCGAGGTGGCCGCCGCCCAGGTGAAGATCGGCGATCTGGAAGACCTGGAGCAGCTCGCCCGCGCCAACGGCGCCGAGGTGTTGATCACCAATAGCCATGGCACGCATACCGCGGAGCGCCTTGGCATCCCGCTGCTGCGCGCGGGCTTCCCGCAGTTTGATCATGTCGGCGGCTGGCAGCGGCAGTGGATTGGCTACCAGGGCAGCCGTCAAACCCTGTTCGATCTCGCCAACATCATGCTCGGTTTGCATAAGGGCGAGATCGCGCCCTATCGGTCGCGGTTGAAGCAGTGGCCAGAGGCTGAGCGCCAGGGCGGATCGTTTGACCCATCAATTGATCCTGCAATCGGCGCGGCGGTGGCCTGAGACAGTGCCACAGCCTGTGCGAAACCCGTACTACTTGGCCTGGTTGTTCCTCACAGGACCCGAACGCAAGCCAACACCATGACCATGAAACGCCAGCTCAAGCTCGTCGGTCACGACGACACCGACGCGAACGCCATCAAGGTCGCCTTTGCCACGACTGACCGCAAACGCGTCAATCAGCATTTCGGCGCCGCCGAGGGCTTCGCGATCTACCGCGTGTCAGCCAGTGGCTACGAGTTGCTTGAGGTCGCCCAGTTCGGTCGCCTCGACATGGATGGCAACGAAGACAAGCTCGGTGCCAAGATCGCGGCCCTGTCCGGCTGTATCGCGGTCTATTGTCAGGCCATCGGTGCCTCGGCCATCGCCAAGCTGCGCGCTCAAGGCATCCAGCCGATCAAGGTCGCTCCCGAGAGCTTGGTCAGCAGCCAACTTCACGCCCTCAAGCGCGAGCTGCGCGACGGCCCGAGCGCCTGGCTCAAGCGCGCCATCGAGCAGCAGAGCCCCCGCAGCGAGAGCCGTTTCGACGCCATGGCGACCGAGGCCTGGGAAGAATAATGAAAGCCCAAGCCATGGGCACCTTGACCCGAACACTAAATGAATGGCGATCAATCACAACGACATAGGAGAAGCCCATGACCATTGAGACAGCCGAGCCCGCAACCGCAGCACAGGCCATCGACCCGAATGATCCGGTACTCAGCACCGAGTTTGCCACCGAGATGGCCCGGCAGGTGCGCGCGATCGACCCCTATGGCACCTACGACGACCTCTCTGCGGCTGAGGTGCTCGAGCCCTACGTGCTGACCAAGGAAAAGAAGCGCGAGATCCCGATTGTCGGCGACCCCGACGAGATCATCGTGGCCCGCATCCAGGCCTTCTATAACGCCATCGCCGTGATGATCGAGAAGGAGTGTGGCTTGCGCGCCGTACCTTTACTCCATCTGACCCACGAAGGCTTTGGACGGGTGCTGATCACCGTCGGCAAGCTGGTGGTACTGGATCGCTCTTTGCGCGACGTGCATCGCTTCGGCTTTCCCTCCCTCTCAAAGATGAAGGACGAAGGCGACAAGCTGCTCTCGGTCGCGCTCGAGTTGATCGGCGAGCACAGCCGGGTCGCTGGCCTTTGAGACAGCCCTTTTAGCCAAGCTAACAGCCAAGCCAACAGCCAAGCTAACAGCCAAGCCAAGCGCCAAGCCAACAGCCAAAGCAACTGGGCAAGCCAATCAACATCACCTCAGACACCCCGGCACGGCGTGGGTGTCGCGCGGAGGAACGGATGAGCGACGACGAGATCAAGGCCCTCGAAAAGGCCATGAAGAAGGCCAAGCGCATCGCCAGCGAACGCGCGAGCGAGTTGCACGACCTAGTTGAGGACCGCCTACCAGCGGCCTTCGACGAGATCCCAGCTGTAGCACAAGCGACCTACGATGCCTGCCAGGCCTGGGCTGAGGCAAAAGCTCGGCTCGAGCAGGCGCAAACCGCCCATGCCTGAGTGCCACACCCGGCATAACAACCCTGCACAGCAGCCATGAGCACAGATGATGACGCAACGCCCGCCGCCTCGCCAATGGCCAGAGCCGCTGGTCGTCCCCGTCACGCCCCAAGCAGCCACGCCCCAAGCAGTCATGGCCCTGAGCCGATGGCGACAGGGCGATTCCATCAACCACCCAGCGGAGCAAGCCAATGAGCACCATCACCGGACTCACCCGCGGCGGCGTCCAGTGGACCCCGGCCTTCATCGTCGACCTGAATCAGAACAACTGCATCGGCTGCGGCCGTTGCTTCAAGGTCTGCCCGCGCGACGTCTTCGAGCTCATCGATCGCGATGAGCTGGACCTTGGCGATGACGACGATTTTGATGACGATTTCGACGAGGCGCCGGGGATGGTCATGAACCTCAAGAACACCCTCGACTGCATTGGCTGCGAGGCTTGCTCGCGCGTCTGCCCCAAGGCCTGCCTGACGCACGAGCCCCAAGCGATTGCCGCCTGACACCGCTTGCGCCTCAGCGGGGCGCGCCAGTCGCGCCTGGCGAGCTGTGAGTTCGCCCCCGGCACCAGGCTTTTTCATGGCAGCGAAGGCGCTTACTAGCCGTCTCGCCTTAGAAACTATCCATCAACTTCTTCCCGATTTGAGGATCACTGTCATGCGATCATCGGGATGTAAAAATTAGACAGCGACTTAGCCGGCCTCCAAGGTCGGATAGTCAGTGTAGCCCTCGGCGCCACCGCCATAGAAGGTCTCTGGATTCGGTGGTGTGAGCGGTGCGCCCTCGCGCAGCCGGCGCACCAGGTCCGGGTTGCTGATGAACGGCCGGCCGAACGCGATCACATCGGCCTCATCAGCGGCGATCGCCTGAGGGGCATCTTCTGGACCATAGCCGTTGTTGAGCATCCAACAGCCACTGAAGCAGGCCTTTAGGGCAGCATAATCGAAGGGCCGTTGGGCATCCTCTGGATAACGCGGTCCGCCGGTTTCGCCTTGGATCACATGCACATAGGCGAGCCCGAGCGGGTCGAGCTGAGTCACCAGGTGTTCGAACAACGCCTGCGGATCAGTATCGCGCGCGGTATCGTTGAAGGTCGTCATTGGACTGATGCGGATGCCGACACGATTCGCACCCATCTCGGCGGCAACGGCTTGCATGATCTCGACCACGAGGCGTGCGCGATTGGCGATACTGCCACCATAAGGGCCAGCCCGATCGTTGACCGAGTCGCGCAGGAATTGCTCAAGCAGATAGTTATTCGCCGCGTGCACTTCGACCCCATCGAACCCCGCCTCAAGCACGCAGCGCGTTGCATGGCGGTAATCGTCGATCAGGCCCGGGATCTCCTCATCGCGCAGCGCCCGCGGCGGCGAAACATCGACGAAGCCTGCTGCCGCAAAGGTCTGCGCATTCGGGCGGCGGTCGGTTGAAGAGACCGGCGCAGCACCGTCGGGCAACAGCGAGCTGTGCGAGATCCGACCCACGTGCCAGAGCTGCACGAAGATGCGCCCACCGGCTGCATGCACGGCATCGGTGACCTGCTTCCAGGCCGCGATCTGATCACCGTTATAGATCCCCGGGGTGTCGAGATAGCCTTGCCCCATTGGACTGATCTGGGTCGCCTCGGTGATGATCAAGCCCGCGCTCGCGCGCTGTTGGTAGTACTCGACCTGCAAACTGCCGGGCTTGAGGCCGGCGACCGCCCGGTTGCGGGTCAGCGGCGCCATGATGATGCGGTTGGGCAGGTCGAGTGCGCCAACCTGGATGGGATCAAACAATGTCGTCATGGAGGCTCCTTGGTGAATGTGTTGGCGTCGCTCGGCGATCGAGGCGATCAATTCTCGGTCACGGCGAGCGAAGTACAGGTCCTCATCGGCCTGCTCTTTGAGCCGCAGCTTATCGGGGAAATCGCAGTTCATCAGCCTGATCCGTCATTCTTATCCTTTGCTGGCTGATTTCGACCCGAGCCCTTCGCTGAACGCGAAGGCGC
Source organism: Lamprobacter sp. (assembly GCF_034860625.1). Classification (NCBI taxonomy): domain Bacteria; kingdom Pseudomonadati; phylum Pseudomonadota; class Gammaproteobacteria; order Chromatiales; family Chromatiaceae; genus Lamprobacter; species Lamprobacter sp. The sequence continues at coordinate 3,699 of NZ_JAYESN010000107.1, read as the reverse complement.
TTCTGAAGACGCCGGTTTCGGCGTGGTCTTACGCGCGGTGCCCTTCTTGGCAACGGGTTTCTTAGCAACTGGCTTCTTAGCCACAGCTTTCTTGGCTACCGGTTTTTTGGCCGCCGCCTTCTTGGCGGTCGCCTGATTAGCGGTCGCCTTCTTGGTCGTCTCAGCAGTTGTCTTTCGAGCTGTCGGCTGTTTAGCAGCCGGCTTCTTCGCAATTGCCTTCTTCGCGACCGTCTTCTTCGCACTCGCCTTCTTTGCAACCGGCTTCTTTGCAACCGGCTTCTTTGCAACCGCCTTCTTCGCGACCTGTTTATTTGCCTGCGCCTTCGCGGTAGCAGTCCGAGCAGTTCCCGCTTTCTCCGTCGTCTGCGGCTGCACCAGTTGTTCCGGCTGCACCGGCTGTTCCGTCTGTTCCGTCTGTTCCGTCTGTTCCGTCTGTTCCGTCTGTTCCGTCTGTTCCGTCTGTTCTAACTGCGCCGACTGTTCCGGCTGCTTAAGTTTCTCCGAAAGTGCTCGCTCCGCAGAATCTGAGCGCTTGTTTGGCTCGACCCCCGACTGAGCATGGCGATCGCGAGTGGGTGTTTGCGGCGATGGCGATGCTCGCTCTCGCATCCGCTCAGCCCGAGCGCTAGGTTCTGGCTCAGGTTCTGACTCTGGCTCTGGCTCTGATGCAGGTTCCGATGCAGGCTCAGCCGTATACCCATCCCAAGGCTCAGGCTCAGGCTCAGTTCCCCATTCAGCTCCCAATCCAGTACCAGATTCGGTTTCAGACCCGGCTCCAGCCCTAGCCGCAGCCCTGGCTAAAATTCGTTGCATCCAATCAACAGCCCACTGTGCCAGCCTGACAAGCACAATGACCCCATTGATCAGCGCCGAGATCACCGCCACCAGCACCGACCAGACAATCATCCACAACGGCAGATCGCCGCCAGAGGTCTGCGCTTGCCGCGTCTCTTTGGTCGTGGACGATGCCATCTCGGAAGCGCTGCCAGCCCCTCCAAGGTCTCGCGCCTCAATGCCGCCCTCGCCGCTACCGCCGCAGCCGAAGCCAGCGCCATGACCACCGCCGCCGTTCCCACCCTCAAGCTCAGCATAGCCCGCCGAGAGCATCCGCTCGCCACTCTCGGTCTCGATCAGATAGAACCGCCGCGTCAGCGAGATGCAGCCGAGCGGGATCACGATCACCGCCATCAGGGTCGCCACCCCAGCACCGAACAGCAGGCTCACCGCCATGCCTTGGAAGATCGGGTCATCGATGATCGCCCAGGCGCCAGCCATCAGCGTCAGCGAGGTGATCAGGATCGGGCGCATGCGGATCTCGGCGCCATCGACCGCCGCCGCGTGCACCGGCTTACCGCGCGCGACCTCGATCTTGACGAACTCGACGATCAGGATCGACTGCCGCACGATGATGCCGCCGAGCGCGATCATGCCGATCATCGAGGTCGCGGTGAACTCGGCACCCATGACCAGATGACCGGGGATGATGCCGATCAGGGTCAACGGGATCGGCGACATGATCAGGCCAGCGATGGCGAAATCGCGAAACTCCCAGACGATCAGCCCATAGATCAGCAGCAGCGCCGCCATGAAGGCGATACCCATGTCGCGGAAGGTCTCATAGGTGACGGTCCACTCGCCCGACCACTCGAAATCGGCCACCGCATCGCTCGTCGGCGGCCCGATCAGTCCGTCTGGCATCCCGCTCATGGTCTCGCCCGGCCCCGGCGGATCATAGCCCTCGAGCAGGTCTTCGACCGCGAACATGCCGTAGATCGGCGCGCCGAGCCGCCCCTCCATCTCACCGACCACATACTCCATCGGGCGCAGATCCTTGTGGTAGATGGTCTGATCTTCCGGTTGGCGCACGAAGCGGCCCAGCTCGGCCAGCGGCACCATGCGGCCGTCCGGTCCACCAATCGGCAGGCTCCCCAGCGCGGTGATCTCGGAGCGATACGAAAGCGGCACCTGGATGACGATATAGGTTGGCTCCTGCACCGTGCCGCGCTTCACATCGCCGACCTTGGTCGTCCCCAGCGCCATCGCCAGGTTGCGGTTGATGGTATCGACCGAGATCCCGCGCCGCACCGCCTTCTCGGTATCGACCTCGAAGCGCCAGGCGTCATAGGGCTCGATCAGATAGTTATCGACATCGACCACGCCCTCCGCCTGCTCGAACATCGCCGTCATGTCCTGCGCGACCTGCCGCCGGACCGCGCTGGTCGGGCCATAGATCTCCGCCACCAGGGTCTGCAGCACCGGCGGCCCCGGCGGCATCTCGACCACGGCGATCCGCGCCCCGAGCCGCTCCGCCAACGGCGTCAGCAGCACGCGTGCGGCGACCGCGATCTCATGGCTACCCCGCTTGCGCTCATGCTTATCCTTGAGTAGCACCAGCAGATCGCCTTCCCAGGCCTGCTCGCGCAGATAGTAGTGCCGCACCATGCCGTTGAAGTTGAACGGCTGCGCGGTGCCGGCATAGGTCTGGATGGCCACCACCTCTGGCAGCTCCTTGAGCTTTTCGGCCAACCGACGCACCACATTGGCGGTCTCCGGCAGCGCCGTGCCCTCCGGCATGTTGACGACAACGCTGAACTCCGGCTTGTTGTCGAACGGCAGCATCTTCACCGGCACGACCTTGAAGTAGAACAGCGTGCAGACCAGCGCGGTCGTCACAATGGTGCCAATCAGAAAGGCCTTGCCCAGCGTCCGGTTCTCGATCAGCGGCATCACCAGCGGCCGGTAGAAGCGGCTGACGATCTCGCGCGTGCGCTGCTCGCGACGCTCGGCGCTCGCCAAGGCCTTCAGCCGCGGGCGTACCCGCAACGCGAACCAGGGCGTAAAGACGAAGGCGGCGATCAGCGAGAAGAACATCGCCGAGGAGCCGAGCACCGGGATCGGGCGCATGTACGGCCCCATCAGGCCGCTGACCCAGCCCATCGGCAGCAGCGCGGCAATGATGGTGAAGGTGGCGAGGATGGTCGGGTTGCCGACCTCATCGACCGCGGCGACGGCCTCGGCGATGCTGGTCTTGCCTTGCTCCAGCCAGTGCCGGAAGATGTTCTCGACCACCACGGTCGCGTCATCGACCAGGATACCGATGGCAAAGATCAGCGCGAACAGGCTCACCCGATCGATACTGTAGTCGACCATCCAGGCCCACCAGATGGTCAGCAGGATGACCACCGGAATCACCGAGATGACGACGATCGCGGCGCGCAGCCCCAAGCCGACCAGGCAGAGGATCGAGACGATCAGCGCCGCCTCGAACATCGCCTTCAGCAGTTCATTGACCTTGTCATTCGCGCTCTGACCATAGTTGCGCGTGACCTCGACCTGCACATTGGTCGGGATCATCCGCTGCTCGAGACTGGCGAGCTTCTCGAGCACCGCCTCGGCCACCGTCACGCCGTTCGCGCCCTCTTTCTTGGCGATGGCGAGCGTCACCGCCTGCGCGCCATTCGCTGGATGCTCGCCCTGATAGGCCGGCCCGGTCAGATGGGTCACGACCTGCTCGGTCTCCTGTGGCAAGGGCCGCACGCGGGCGATATCTCGGATGTAGATCGGCTGACTGCCCTGGGAGCCGACCACCAGCCGTTCGATGTCATCGGCATCCTGCAGAAAGGCCCCGGAATAGACCTTGTACGAGGTACCGCCGCCTTCGGTGGCGCCAGTCTGGGTCTCGGCATTGGCGCTGCCGGA
>NZ_JAYESN010000106.1:0-13940 GCF_034860625.1 Lamprobacter sp. | reverse complement strand
GGCCCTGCTGCCGGACGACTACCTGCCGGATGTCCACACCCGGCTGGTCACCTACAAGCGCATCGCCAGCGCCGCCGACCATGCCGAGCTGAAAGACCTTCAGGTCGAGATGATCGACCGCTTCGGCCTGCTGCCGGAGCCAACCAAGATCCTGTTTGCGATCACCGAATTGAAGCTCAAAGTCCAGCCCTACGGCATCAAGAAGATCGAGGCCGGCCCCAAGGGCGGGCGCATCGTCTTCGGCGAGCAGCCGAATATCGATCACATGCGATTGATCCAGCTGGTACAATCCCGGCCCAAGGACTTCAAGCTCGATCAGGCCGCTGGCGCCCTGCGGTTTACGATGGAGATGACTGATCCGGCCAAGCGGATCGATCAGGTCGGAACCCTGGTGGCGCGGTTGACGGGGTGAGATGATTAGGCTGCAATCGACATGACGATTGGCGCCCCGCCTCCCTGGCGCTATGAGCGCGGCGAAGGCCGATACAAGCATTGTTGGGTCAACGACTTCGCCGGCTTCGAGCCCGGCAGCAAAGGCGCCGTCGGTAAATGCCCAACCTCGATCGATGAGATCGCTAGCCGAGCAGATCCTCAACGCGGGTATCGCCCGAGCTCATCGCCGCCATGTGCGTCAGGCCCGGTCTGCAGGCTGGGTGTTGAGGTTATAGGGCGTCGGCTGCTCCAGCAGGCTTGCGACCAGCGCGCGCAACGCCTGACCGCGATGGCTGAGCGCATTCTTGGTCTCCGGCTCCAGCTCCGCGGAGCTCATGCCGTGCGTCGGCACGCCAAAGATGGGGTCATAGCCGAAGCCGCGCTGGCCGCGGGGTGCGTCGAGGATCAGCCCTTCCCAGGTGCCTTGGCAGATCAACGGGGTCGGGTCATCGGCATGGCGCAGATAGACCATCACGCATTGAAAGCGAGCGCTGCGATCAGCGCCGGGCTGCTCGGCGAGCGCTTGCAGCAGCTTCTCGCAGTTGGCCTCATCGCGACTCTCGGCGCCGGCGTAGCGTGCCGAGTAGATGCCGGGCGCGCCCCGCAAGGCGTCGACCTCGATCCCAGAATCGTCAGCGATCGCCGCGCGACCACTGCAACGCGCCGCGTGCCGTGCCTTGAGGATCGCGTTCTCGACGAAGGTCAAGCCCGTCTCCTCCGCCGATCCGATGCCGAGCTGGCCTTGCGGGATCAGGTGCAGCCCGGCCGGGGCCAGGAGCGCCTCGATCTCGCGCAGCTTGCCGGCATTGTCGCTGGCGAGGACGATGGCGTTCATGTCGATGTCAACTTGAGAGGTCATGCGTCATGTTCCTCTGCCAGGCAGTCTTGAGCGGCCAAACATGACGCGCTTTGAATCGGTTTCATCGGTGTCAATCTGCGCGATCTGCGGTTCATAAGAGGTCGTCGCGTTCAGTCGGTGAGAACCGCGCGCTGAGCGGCAATGATCTGTTCGATGCCGATCGTCGCCAAGTCGAGCATGGCGATCATCTCGGTGCGTGAGAAGGGCGCCGCCTCGGCCGTGCCCTGGATCTCGATCAGCCCGCCGTCATCGGTCATCACCACGTTCATGTCGGTATCCGCGCTGCTGTCCTCGGCATAGTCGAGATCCAGCACCGGCGTGCCAGCGTAGACACCCACCGAGACCGCCGCAATCTGTCGTTTCAGCGGCGACTGCTGCAGCTTGCCGTGCGCGACCAGCCCTTGGATGGCGATCTGCAACGCGATCCAAGCGCCACTGATCGCCGCCGTGCGCGTGCCGCCATCGGCCTGGATGACGTCGCAATCCAGTGTGATGCTGCGCTCGCCGAGCTGTTTCAAGTCGACGGCCGCACGCAGCGAGCGACCGATCAGGCGCTGGATCTCGAGGGTACGCCCGCCCTGCTTACCGCGCGCCGCCTCGCGCTGCATACGCTCGCCGGTCGAGCGCGGCAGCATGCCATATTCGGCCGTGATCCAGCCCTGACCCTTGCCACGCAGGAACGGCGGCACACGCTCCTCGACACTGGCGGTGCAGAGCACGCGGGTCTCGCCGAACTCGGCCAAGACCGAGCCCTCGGCCTGGGTCGTAAAACCGGGGGTGAAGCGCAACGGGCGCAGCTGATCGGGTTGGCGGGCGGACGGGCGCATGGGGGGCTCCAGAGGGTAATGCAGACTGTGATGCGGACATTGCTGCGGATCGCGCGATTGAAAAGCGGATCGAGGAACGCGCAAGGCCGGCGGCGCGTCGTGATGGCGTTGACAGCGCCCGTGCTCGCGCGCGCCAGCGGAGATTCCGAGTCAAACGCCGATTGTCGCATGTGAGCGGGGGTGATGCGCGTTCAACGCTGCCCAACCTGCCCATCCTACCTATCCTGCCCATCCGTGGTGCAACGCCAAGAGAGCCTCTGCGCAACGGCTGATCGGTTTCATCCAGGCCCAGCGACCCTGATCGCGTTATGATCGCGCCAACGTCCGCAACCCGATCGAAACAGACCTATGGCTAAGAGCATGACCGCTTTCGCCCGCCAAGACCGCAGTACCGAGGCCGGCGAGCTGACCTGGGAGGTCCGCAGCGTCAATCATCGCTTCCTCGAACCGCATCTGCGCTTGCCAGAAGACCTACGTAGCCTCGAGCCCAAGGTGCGCGAGACCTTGGGTCAGCATCTGAGTCGCGGCAAGATCGATCTCAGCCTGCGCCTAGGCGGGCGCGGTGGGCCAGGCGGCTCCGCTGGCTCTGCGGAACTGCGCGTCAACACCGCGCTGCTCGAGGCGCTGCTCAAGGCCGCCGACAAGGTCGCCACCCGCATCGGCGAGCCAGCGGCGCCGCACATGTTTGACCTGCTGAGTTGGCCCGGCATGCTCGAAGAGGCGCCGAAGGACATGGAGGCCCTCAGCAGCGCCGCGCTTGAACTACTCGACCAAACCCTCGTCGCCTTGGTCGAAGCGCGCGAGCGCGAGGGCGAGCGCCTGAAGACGCTACTGCTCGACCGCTGCGACAAGCTTCTCGAGCGCGTTGCCGAGGTCCGCGAACGGATGCCCGAGGTCCTAACCGCGGTGCGCTCCCGCATCGCCGACCGACTCGCTGAGGTGCGCGACGAGCTCGACGGGACCCGGCTCGAGCAGGAGATGACCCTGATCGCCCAACGCCTCGATGTCGACGAAGAGATGGACCGCCTAGAAAGCCACATCACCGAGGTCCGCGACAGCCTCAATAGTGAAGAGCCCATCGGCCGCCGGCTCGACTTCCTGATGCAAGAGCTCAATCGCGAGGCCAATACGCTGAGCTCGAAATCTCCTGATGCCGCGGTCACCCGTGCCGCTGTTGATATGAAGGTTCTGATCGAGCAGATGAGAGAACAGGTTCAGAATATTGAGTAGGTTTCCAGGTCTGGTTTTCCACACAGCATAGACTGCAAAGAAGCTTGAAAAAGCTAGAAAATCTGTCCTATTCAATCTTCCGTTGTCTGATGCTGTCGGCTATATTTTGAGTAGCTAGATGAGTAGCTAGGGCGCTCACCACGCAATTTTTGCTGCATGAAGCAGCTTCTAGCAAAATCAATTGCGCACACTGTTTGAAGCCAGCCGAGGAGCTGGCGCCGCGTTTGGGCGTGACAATCATCGATCGGTGTTGCTACTGCTTGCACTGGAGTGCCGCAAAATGGAACTGCTCGGCGCGACCTGGAGTGAGTTTGATCTCGATGTCGCAATCTGGCGGATTCCTGCAGCCCGGACGAAGACTGGGGAAAGTCGCGAGCTGCCGCTCCCTGGTCCGGCTGTGGACTGGTTGAAGGCGTTGAAGGTCCGGGCCGCGAGTAGCGCCGGCTTGATCCGTTCTCAGTGCATGACCTGCGGCGCACCTGAACGCGCTTGCTTGCGCTGCCGGGACGGGATAACACGGATCATGCGCTCAGCCACGTCGGCGATGAGCGCGGATTGTTGAGGCGTCTCGCCGCATCCAACGACGATGATCATCAGCAGGAGAGAATCGTGATCACAGGAGAACTCAAGTCCAGGATCGACCGCATCTGGGACAGCATGTGGGCAGGAGGCATCTCCAACCCGCTCTCAGTCGTCGAGCAGCTAACCTACCTGCTCTTCATCAAGCGCCTGGATGAGCTGCAGACGCTGCGTGAGCGCCAGGCCGCCCGCACGGGCAAGCCGATCGAGGAGCCGATCTTTCAGGAGTATCAGTCCAAGCTGCGCTGGTCGCGCTTCAAGGAGACCGCGCCCGAGCAGATGTTCACCACGGTCAAGGACGAGGTCTTCCCGTTCATCAAGGCCATTGGCTCGAACGGTGGCACTGAGCAGGAAGGCGACTCCACCTACTCGCATCACATGCGCGATGCGATCTTCATGATTCCGACGCCGCGCGTGTTGGCCAATGTGGTCGATCAGCTCGACGCCATCGACATGACCGACAGCGACACCAAGGGCGATCTCTACGAGTACATGCTCGGCAAGATTGCCAGCGCTGGGCAAAACGGCCAGTTCCGCACCCCGCGCCACATCATCCAGCTGATGGTGGAGATGACTGCACCGACGCCGAAAGACACCATCTGCGACCCGGCCTGCGGCACCGCAGGCTTCCTGATCGCCGCCTCGGAGCATCTGCGCCAACATCACGCCGAGGCCATCTACCAGAGCCCGGCCTCGCGCCGCCGCTTCAACGAGGGCACCTTCCACGGCTTCGACTTCGACAGCACCATGCTGCGCATCGGCAGTATGAACATGCTGCTGCACGGGGTCGAGAACCCGGATATCCGCTACAAGGATTCGCTCGCCCAGTCGGTCACCGAGGCTGGCGACGACGCCGAGCGGTACTCGCTGATCCTCGCCAATCCGCCCTTTGCCGGCAGTCTCGACTACGAGTCCACCGCGAAAGACCTGCAACAGATCGTCAAGACCAAGAAGACCGAGCTGCTGTTCCTGGCCCTGTTTCTGCGCCTGCTGCAGATCGGTGGACGCGCTGCCGTCATCGTGCCGGACGGGGTGCTGTTTGGCTCCAGCAAGGCGCACAAGAGCTTGCGCAAGCTGCTCGTCGAAGAGCAAAAGCTCGACGCCCTGATCTCCATGCCCTCGGGTGTGTTCAAGCCCTACGCTGGGGTTTCGACCGCGATCCTGCTGTTTACCAAGACCAACTCAGGCGGCACCGATCAGGTCTGGTTCTATGACATGCGCGCCGACGGCTTCTCACTCGATGACAAGCGCACCCCGCAGCCGGACAAGAGCGATCTGCCAGATATCCTGGCTCGCTGGCAGCACCGCGAGGCCGAGACCGAGCGCAAGCGCACCGAGCAGAGTTTCTTGGTGCCGAAGGCCGAGATCGCCGGCAACGACTATGACCTCTCGATCAACCGCTACAAGGAGGTCGAGTACGAGGCGGTGGAGTATGACCCGCCGTCGGTGATCCTAGAGCGGTTGGCGAAGCTGGAGGAGGAGATTGCTGAGGGGCGGAGGGAGTTGGAGACCCTGCTGCAATGAGCCGTGACATCGCCAACGCGCCGGAAGCCTTCTTCGAGCACATCCGCACCATTCTCGCCAAGGCGCGCTATCGTGCCTACGCCAGCGTCAACGCCATCATGGTCGATGCCTACTGGAAGATCGGCCAGCGCATCGTCGAGGAAGAGCAAGGCGGCCAAGCCAAGGCCGCCTATGGCAGCCAACTCATCAACGAGCTGTCCCGGCGCTTAGGCGATGAGTTCGGCAAGGGGTTCTCCGTCGCCAACCTGAAGAATTTCCGCCAGTTTTACCTCAGGTTTCCGGACGAGGAAAATCGCTACGCACTGCGTAGCGAATTGAGCTGGAGTCACTACCGGCTGATCTCCCGCACTTCCTGCTCGAGCTCGGCCGCGGCTTTTCCTTCGTCGCCCGCCAATTTCGCATCAGCACCGAGACCAGCCACTTCTACGTCGATCTGGTCTTCTACAACTACCTGCTCAAGTGCTTCGTGCTCATCGACCTCAAGACCGACAAGCTCAGCCATCAGGACATCGGCCAGATGGATATGTACGTGCGCCTGTTCGATGACCTAAAGCGCGGAGCGGACGACAACCCGACGCTTGGCATGATTCTCTGCGCCGATCGCGACGAGACCATCGTGCGCTACTCTGTACTGAATGAGAACGCGCAACTCTTCGCCGCCAAGTACCTGCGCGTGCTACCCGGCGAAGAGGAGCTGGCGCGTGAGATCGAGGCGCGGCATGTACTGTAACTGCCTGGGGCGAAGGATGACGCATGACCAGCCGCCCAGTCCGTTTAATGCGAGCATCGCCGGAGGAGTCCATGATGACACTTGAGATCAAAGCGATCGGCGATTCGGTCGGAGTCACCCTACCGCCGGAAGTGCTGGCCCTGCTACAAGCGAAAGCAGGTGACAGGCTGCACCTGACAGAAACGCCCGAGGGAATTCTGCTCAGCGCTCAAAGCCCCGAGTTGACAAGGCAAATGGAGGTCGCCGAGACGATCATGCAGGAGGATCGCGAGGTTTTGCGCGAACTGGCTAAATGAACAAAATCGAACCCATCTGGCTTGATGCCAATGCGGTCATGCTCATCCATCAACGACAACTGGCGGAACATGGTGGACTTCAGGGGATTCGCGACCAGGGTATGCTGGAGTCGAGCCTTGCCGCACCCCGGCATCGGTACCTTTACGAAGATGACGATCTGTACGATATCGCCGCTTGCTACGGAGCCCGCATTGCTGGAAACCATCCCTTTTGTGACGGCAATAAACGTACCGCTTGGGTTTGCGCCAGGCTCTTTCTTCGGCTCAATGGGCACGATATCGAGGCATTACCGGCCGAAAAGCTGCAAGCCATGCTATCCGTCGCCGCTGGAACCATGAGTCAGGCCCAGTTTGCGCAATGGCTGAGAGAGCATGGGCGGGAAGCGCGATGACAACCAGCAGTGATTCTGGAGCGGCTAGCGAAACTCAAGGAGCAGATTGCTTTGGTGCGGAAGGGATTGGCGGAGATACCGCGATGACGTGGAACTCCATCCCTCTGGGCGATATCGCCTTACAGCGCGGGGGCTCGGTGGACCCCAAGAAGCATCAGGACGAAGTTTTCGAGCTTTACAGCATCCCCGCGTTTGACGCAGGTGCGCCAGAGATTGCCAGCGGATCGGAGATTGGATCATCCAAGAAGGAGGTTCAAACGAACGATGTGATGCTTTCCCGGATCGTTCCGCATATTCGTAGGGCATGGGTTGTTGGTTCCGCGAACGGAAAACGCCAGATCGCCTCGGGCGAGTGGATTGTCTTTCGCAGCGACGGTATCTGGCCCCCTTACCTCCGCTGGGTCTTGGTTGGGGACGAGTTTCATTCTGTCTTTATGCGAACAGTCTCTGGAGTTGGGGGGTCGCTGCTCCGCGCTAGACCGGCGGAAGTTTTCAAGATCAAGGTCCCCCTCCCACCCCTTGCCGAGCAGAAGCGGATCGCGGCGATCCTGGATGCGGCAGACGCCTTGCGGGCCAAGCGCCGCGAGTCCCTCGCCCAGCTCGACAGGCTGCTGCAATCGACCTTTCTTGAGCTGTTTGGTGATCCGGTTACTAATCCGAAGGGGTGGACGCAGGGCCTGGTCGGTGATGTTGTGCACTTCGCTAAGGACGGCCCGCATGTTAGCCCCAAGTATGCAGATTCAGGCATCCCGTTTTTGTCCGCACGCCACATTAAGCCGGGAGAGGTTATCTGGGATGATCTGAAGTACATCGATCAGGAAGAGGCGGAAAGACAGTGGACGAAGTGCAAGCCTGAGTTGGGCGACATTCTTTACACTAAAGGCGGCACGACGGGGATAGCAGCTCGAGTGCGGACTTCGGAACCTTTCGCGGTTTGGGTGCATGTGGCTCTGCTCAGGCCGATAGCGAACAAAGTCAACAACGTATGGCTTGAGTCTATGCTCAATTCCCACTATTGCTACGTGCAGTCGCAAAGATACACACATGGAATAGCAAATAGGGACTTGGGTTTGACGCGAATGGTGAAGATCAAGATTCTTCTTCCTCCCCTCGCGGAACAAAACCACTTCGCCACCATCGTCGAATCCATCGAGCGCCAGAAGACCCGTCTCCGCGCCCACCTCGCCGAACTCGACAACCTGTTCGCCTCGCTCCAGTCCCGCGCCTTCAACGGCCAACTTTGAGTGATTGCCGCCATGACTCTTGCTGAAACCATCTATCAGAAAAGCCTGACACTACCGCCAGAGAAGGCGCGCGAGGTGCTCGATTTCATCGACTTCATCAAGGACCGCTCAAGCGTAGCCGAGGCGGAGAACAACACGAGCGCTGCCAAGCCACGATCGCTACTCGAGGTCTTCGAGGACGCGGGTCTAGTCGGCTGTCTGGAAACGGACGAGCAGTTGTCTACCTCCCTGCCTGCCCGCTTTCGCGAGCAGGCGCTGCACGAGGCGCAACCACTATGACCACAAATACCATCAGTCGTGAACAGTTGAAGACCGAGATCGATCAACTCGACAGCGAGTATTTGGGACTCGCCTACCGGATCATCCGCCAGTTTCCTCATCGACCGCCGCCAGAGCAGCAACGCACCGAGAGACCACCGTTCTCGCAACGCTGGCAAGGCCGACTTGCCAAGCGGGCTTTCAGTGATCAAGCGCTGACGGACGATTCCAAGCTGGCCTACCTCGCGAAGCGATATGGCCTATGAGGGTCTTTCTAGACTGTGATGTACTGCTTTGCCAGACTATGAAAAGTGTCCGATCCCAGCGATGACCCCATGCCAGTTCATTGCGCACCATCTCAACGGTCTGAGCGCGATGAGCAACTTCGCATTTCTGCCATCTGAGTTCCGTGACATCCAAGCGTCTGCGACCCAGGCGGAAGGCCACATCTGGGGCGATCCTCGCGCCGCCTGCTTCCATGCCCGCTTCACGCTGGAGGCCATCGTCCACTGGCTCTACCGCCACGACCGCGATCTGCAGCCGCCCGACGACAACAACCTCGGTGCGCTGCTGGAGCGGGGGAACGCACCACGCATGGACGATGACGACCGGAAGATACTGTCATGACCGATCTAGCACGAATCACCGTCAATCCCGAGGTCTGCGGAGGCCGCCCCTGCATCCGGGGCCAGCGGGTCCGCGTCAAAGACATCCTGGATATGCTCGCGGCGGGAGCCTCACGAGAGCAGATCCTTGAGGATTATCCCTATCTCGAGGACGGCGACATATCCGCCGCCTTGAGCTACGCGGCGACCCAAGCCGACCATCCCGTCTTGCGAGTCGCCTGATCGTGCGCTTTCTAGTGGATGCGCAATTGCCGCCGGCTCTAGCTCGGTGGCTCGAGAGCAAGGGCCACGAGGCGCAGCACGTCTACGACATCGGTTTGATCGAAGCGAGCGATCGTGACATCTGGGCTCAGGCCGGTGAGACGGGTGCGACCATCGTCACCAAGGACGAGGACTTCGTCACCCTACTCACGACGCGCCCGAATGGCGCGACCGTCGTGTGGCTGCGCGTCGGCAATACGACGCGACCGGCCCTGTTAAAGTGGTTCGAGAAGGTGCTGCCCGAGATCGAATCTGCATTGAGCTCGGGAGAGTCACTGATCGAGGTCGTCTGAGGGCTGCTTATGACCAACTTCGCCTTCCTGCCCGCCGAGTTCCGCGACATCCGAGCATCCGCGATCCAGGCGGAAGGCCACATCTGGGGCGATCCTCGCGCCGCCTGCTTCCATGCCCGCTTCACGCTGGAGGCCATCGTCCACTGGCTCTACCGCCACGACCGCGATCTGCAGCCGCCCGACGACGACAACCTCGGTGCGCTGCTGCACGCGACCAGCTTCCAGCGGCTGGTCCCGCAGGCCGTCTACCTGAAGGCCCGCCTGATCCAACAGCAAGGCAACGAGGCCGTCCACAACCCGCGCCCGGTGCGCGAGCAGGACGCCCTGCAGGTGGTCAGGGAGCTGCACCACGTCTGCTACTGGCTGGTGCGCACCTACACCCCCGAGGCCCCGCGCACCGGGGCCGCCTGGAGCGATGACCGGATTCCGCCAGCGCCCGACAGCCAAGCCGTCGTCCCGCGCACGGAGCTGGAGACCCTCGCGGCCCAGCTCGCCGCTCAACAGGCCGAAGCGCTCAAGCAGCAGCAGGAACGCGACGCCCTGGATGCCGAGGTCCAAGCCCTTCGCACCCGCCTCGCCGAGGTGCGTGCTGCCGCCGAGCAGGTCCCCGATACCCACGACTACTCCGAGGCCGACACCCGCCGCTATCTGATCGACGCCGAGCTGCAACGCGCCGGCTGGGCGCTGGATCAGCCCAACAACCGGGAAGTCAAAGTCACGGGCCTGCCCACGACCCAGGGCATCGGTTACGCCGACTACGTGCTCTGGGGCGACGATGGCAAGCCACTTGCCGTCGTTGAGGCCAAGAAGACCAGCGTCGACCCGCACAGCGGCCAGCAGCAGGCCAAGCTCTATGCGGATGGCCTGGAGCAGATGCACGGCCAGCGCCCGCTGATCTTCATGACCAACGGCTACCGCACCTGGCTCTGGGATGACCAAGCCTACCCGCCACGGCAGATCGCCGGCTTCTACAACAAGGAAGCACTGGCCCGGCTGATCCTGCGCCGCAGTCAGCGTCAGGCCCTGGACGTCACCCAGATCAAGGACGCCATCGCTGGGCGCTACTACCAGAAACGCGCCCTCGGCAGCCTCTTCGCCCAGTTCAGCGCCGCGCTGCGCAAGGCGCTGCTGGTGATGGCCACCGGCACTGGCAAGACCCGCACCGCCATCGCGCTGGTCGATGTGCTGCAGCGCGCCGGTTGGGCCAAGCGGGTGCTGTTCCTGGCCGATCGCGTCTCCCTGGTCCGCCAAGCCTGTAACGCCTTCAAGCTGCACCTACCCGAATCGAGCCCGGTCAATCTGGTCACCGAGAAGGACACCGAGGGCCGGGTCTACGTCTGCACCTATCCGACCATGATGGGGCTGATCGATCAGACCCAGGGCCATGAGGCCCGCTTCGGCGTCGGCCATTTCGACCTGATCATCATCGACGAGGCCCACCGCTCGGTGTATCAGAAGTACGGCGCGATCTTCCGCTACTTCGACAGCCTGCTGGTCGGCCTCACCGCCACCCCGCGCGAGGAGGTGGACAAGAACACCTATGCGCTCTTTGACTTGGAGCCTGGTGTGCCCACCGACGCCTATGAGCTGGAGCAGGCGGTCAACGACGGCTTCCTGGTGCCGCCGAAGGTGCAGCAGATCGACCTGCGCTTCCCGCGCGAGGGGATCGACTACGACAGCCTCAGCGATGAGGAAAAGGCGCAGTGGGAGGCGCTCGACTGGGGCGACGACGCCGACGGCGAGCCCTTACCGGATCGCGTCAACGCCGCCGCGATCAACAGCTGGCTGTTCAACACCGACACGGTGGACAAGGTGCTGCAACATCTGATGGAGCACGGCCACAAGGTCGCCGGCGGCGATCGGCTGGCCAAGACGGTGATCTTCGCCCGCAATCACGACCACGCGGTCTTCATCGAACAGCGCTTCAATCAGCACTACCCGCACCTGAAGGGCCAGTTCGCCCGCGTCATCGACAACTACGCCAGCTACGCGCAGAGCCTGATCGACGACTTCTCGCAGCCAGACAAGCCCCCGCACATCGCCATCTCAGTGGATATGCTCGATACCGGCATCGATGTGCCCGAGATCGCCAACCTGGTCTTCTTCAAGCCGGTCTACTCGAAGATCAAGTTCTGGCAGATGATCGGCCGTGGCACCCGGCTCTGTCCGAACCTGTTCGGCCCCGGCGAGGACAAGCAGGACTTCCGCGTCTTCGATGTCTGCTTCAACTTCGACTTCTTCCGCGAGCGCCCCGAGGGCATCGAGGTGAGCGGCAGTGCGCCGCTGGGGACGCGGCTGTTCCGCGCCCGTGTGCAACTGCTCGGCCACATCCAAACGACACCGGAGCTGGACCCGGATGCCGACCTGTTGATCACGCTCACCGACAATCTGCATGCCGAGGTGGCGGCGATGAACCGCGACAACTTCATCGTGCGCATGCACCTGGAGCAGGTCGAACGGTTCCAGGATCGGGCGTCCTGGGACGATCTCAGCGAATCCGACCGCGAGACCTTGCAGCGCGAGGTGGCGACGCTGCCCTCCGAGCGCGAGACCGAGGACCTGGAATCCCGGTTATTCGATCTGACCGCGCTGCGGATGCAGCTAGCGCATGCCGAGACCGATCCGGCAACCTTCGAGCGCCTGCGCCAGCGCGTGGTCGAGATCGCGATGCTGCTGGAGGAGAAGACGGCGATCCCGGTGGTCAACGACCAGCTCGGCTACCTGAGCGCACTGCAGGAGGCGGCCTTCTGGGAGGGGATCGGCCTGA
This sequence comes from Lamprobacter sp., assembly GCF_034860625.1. Classification (NCBI taxonomy): domain Bacteria; kingdom Pseudomonadati; phylum Pseudomonadota; class Gammaproteobacteria; order Chromatiales; family Chromatiaceae; genus Lamprobacter; species Lamprobacter sp. The sequence goes on along the minus strand of NZ_JAYESN010000106.1, from coordinate 1,622 downwards.
GTCAGCTCGAGGAGCTGCGGCTGCGACTGCGCGGGCTCGTGCCCTTCCTGGACAAGACCAAGCGCAAGATCGTCTACACCGATTTCAAGGATGAAGTGCTCGGCGTCCGCGACGAAGCGACCGTCGCGATCCCGACGATGACCGGCGTGCAGTACGAGAAGAAGGTCAAGGACTACCTGACCAATCACCTCGACCACATCGTCATCCACCGGCTGCGGACCAATCAGCCGCTGACCCCGATGGATCTGGAGAGCCTGGAAACCACCCTGGTCAAGATCGGCGAAGACGACGGCGAGACGCTACTCTCGGGACTGCTGGAGCGCAGCGGCACACCCTCACTGGTGCACTTCGTGCGAAGTCTTGTTGGCATGGACCGGCAAGCCGCTCAAGCAGCCTTTTCCCGCTACCTCAACGACCGCAGCCTCACATCAGCGCAAATGCGCTTTATCGAGCTGATCATCGACCAGCTCAGCGCTCGCGGCGTCATCGAGGCCGCCGCGCTCTACGAGCCGCCGTTCAGTCATCTGCACGCCGGAGGACCGGATGAGCTGTTCGCTGGGCGCGAGAACGTGATCGACGGGGTGTTTGAGACGCTCAAGGCGTTGGAGCCGGAGCGGTTGGCGGCGGCCAGCTAACGTCTGACACGCTGCAGTGAATCGAAAACCCTACGTAGCCCACATTGATAGTCAGTAGGCGTAGCGCATCGGCGAGCTGCCCCTTGCTCGCCTTCTCGATGAGCTGTTCCGCGTAGCCGATAGAAGCGGCAAGCGTGTAGGAATGGTCCATCGTTATCGCGAGCGACAAGACCCAGGAAACGGCAATGACCGCCTCACGGCCATCGGTTCGCTCGCCCATCAGTTCGCAGCACAAGCATCCGCCGGCAATGATGTGTTGCATCGCGTCGTTTGGAGGCTCGGCCCGATTTTTCTTTGAGTTCGGGAGCAGCTACGCCCTCAAGGCGGATCGGGACACCTTGGACTTCGATCGTATTGCTATCGCGAGCGTGGGTCGCTCGACCGAGGAGAGTGTCGGCATTGAGGGGGATACGGACGACAGGTTCGTTATGCCAGGCTAATCTGGCGATGTTGTCCGCTGAACAGATTGACTGCAGTGATTGATCATCCTTCTCTGGCAGCTGAGGGACGGCAGTGTCTCTTCATGCGCTACTTCTTAAAAATCAGTCGATTAGGAGAACTGCAAATCAGAAGCTTAGGTGAAGCGCGAAAATTTATTTTTCGATATTTCAGAAAGTTAAGGGCGCGCCCGGCAGGTTACACAGCTGTCGGCGGTGACCATTGGAATGTAGGCTATAATTCTAACTGTTGAACCGTTGCTGGATGCAATCGAAATCCAGCCAACTGAGATCAACGAGATGTGAAAGAGGTAGTGATAGCCATGAGTTGTAACTCACCTTCCACGACGATTCTTTGTCCACCTATACCCTCAGATCAACAGATCCAGTTCTGGGCCGATAGACAACGAGTCCACATCGACAGGGAACACCCTCGGCGCTTCCCATTAGCTCCAAATGCAAATCTCGCTCGTAATTCTGAACTGGCGGTGGTCGATCAAACGGTCCGCTTCGCGCGTTATGTACGAGACAACCCGGGAGTACAAGCAAC
>NZ_JAYESN010000105.1:0-14045 GCF_034860625.1 Lamprobacter sp. | reverse complement strand
GACTTCTCGAAGAGTGTCAAACTTTTTTTCCGGTCGTTGGCAGGTCGCACTCAGACTCCACCCGGGGCGGAGGTGCCCCTAGCCCCTAGCCCCTAGCCCCTAGCCCCTAGCCCCTAGCCCCTAGCCCCTAGCTGAGCGTCACCCGAGCGAATCGGCGCTTACCAACCTGAAGTAAATGGGTCTCACCACGCAACATCTGCTGCTTGGCATCGGTAAGCCGCTCACCGTCGATCCGCACCGCGCCTTGCGCAACAAGGCGAATTGCCTCTGAAGTGCTGCTCACAAGCTTAGCCTCCTTGAGCAGGCGCGGCAAGGCCACCCCTTCCTGTCCAACCTCTATCTCAAGCTCCGGCATGTCCGTGGGCAACTGCCCACGCTGGAACCGATTGAGGAAATCATCGCGTGCCGCCTCAGCTGACGCGGCACCATGAAAACGTGCCACCAGCATCAGCCCGAGGTCTATCTTGATATCGCGTGGATTCGAGCCAGCCTCAACGGAAGCTCGCATCGCCTGAAGCTCAGCGGGCGTCCGCAACGTCAGCAGCTCGAAGTAGCGCCACATGAGTTGATCCGAGATCGACATCAGCTTGCCGAACATCTCCGCCGGCGGATCATCGATGGCGATGAAATTGCCCAGCGACTTCGACATCTTCTGCACACCATCCAGCCCTTCAAGGATGGGCAGGGTCATCACCACCTGGGGCTCCTGGCCCGCTTGCTCTTGCAGTTGCCGACCAACGAGTAGATTAAACTTTTGATCGGTCCCGCCAAGCTCAACGTCGGCCTTGAGTGCAACCGAGTCGTAGCCTTGGATCAAGGGATACAGAAACTCGTGCACCGCGATCGGTTGATGCTCACGATAGCGTTTTGAGAAATCATCGCGCTCGAGCATGCGCGCAACCGTGTGCTGCGCCGCGAGCCGAATCAGCCCTTCCGCGCCAAGTTCGTTGATCCAGGTCGAGTTAAAGACAACGTCTGTTTGCGCAGGCTCCAGCACCTTGAAGACCTGCTCCTGATAGGTCTCGGCGTTGGCGGCAACCTCATCGTGCGATAGCGGCTTGCGGGTGACATTCTTGCCGGTCGGATCACCGATCATCCCGGTAAAATCGCCGATTAGAAAGAGCACACGGTGGCCCAGATCTTGAAATTGGCGCAGCTTGTTGAGTAGCACCAAGTGTCCGAGATGAAGATCAGGAGCCGTTGGATCAAACCCGGCCTTGACCCGCAGCGGTCGCCCTAGGGCGAGCTTCTTTTTCAGAGCCTGCTCAGTCAGCACCTCATCAGTGCCCTGCATGAGTTGATCTAAAGAGTCGGACATTCGACGAGACAACCGCTGTTGTGCCCGCGACCCGAAGGCGGGCCTGGGCGGAAAGAGAGACGAATGGAAAGTCTGCCACGGAACCTAAGGCAACGGCTAGGTGAGCGCCGGAATTGGTATCGGTAGCCTGTCTGGGATTTCGCCGAGATGCCCCACAAAAACCCATGGCACAAGGCATGATGGGGCAGCGGCTGAGCGTTATCCGGCGCTAGCTCTTCCACCCTGTCTTCGCGTTCTCTACACTTGTGTGCCAGAGAGTAGGAGCCGTCTACACATACGCAACTGAGGCCAAACAATGCGAGACTATAAAGGCAGCGGAGGCTTAACCTTCAGAAAACGCCGACGATTCCCCCGCGCACTGGTAGCGTTGATCCTGCTGCTCGTCGTGTTGATAATCGTCGGATACCTGTTCTACGCCCAGGCCCCGACGGCCAAGACGCCCGCAGAAACCATGACTCCCGCTGCCGTAAAGGCATCATCGGGACGCCATGTCATCCCGCTGCCTATCCCTGGCCAGAACCCAACGACCGCTGAGGACGGCAGCTGACCGAAGCAGCAAGGGATCGACAACAGTGGTCACACCGGGGCGACAGCCTAAATAGGCGCTCAAACGCCGAACGACGAACCACAGCCACAGGTCGTGGTCGCGTTCGGGTTGCGGATGACGAACTGGGCCCCCTGTAAGCCCTCGGTGTAGTCGATCTCTGCGCCGGTCAGGTACTGCAGACTCATCGGATCCACCAGCAGTTTCACGCCATCGGTCTCGATCTCGGTATCACCATCTTGAACCGACTCGTCGAAGGTGAACCCGTACTGGAATCCCGAGCAGCCACCACCTTGGATGTAGACCCGGAGCATCAGCCCAGGCGAGTCCTCTTGCTCGATCAAGGTAGCGACCTTCGCGGCGGCCTGCGAGGTGAAGACCAAGGGCGCATCAAGGGCAACGGCTTCTGTCATCGTTCAATACCTCAGTAAACTAGTCTGTCTTAGCTTGACAGAGAGTGGGGGTCTTAGGCCAGCTCATTCAACCACATCAGGCCCGACGAGTTCGATCGACTCCACAATCGGGCTGGGCAAACAGGTGTCGCCCGGCTTACTAGGCCACAAAAAGGCCTCGATCGAGCGCGCCATCGACGCTCCGTCAGGCTGGGTGTCGACAATCAATTGCTCCGGCTCGGCATCCTCCGGGAGCACAATCTCGCCTGCGATGGCCTGGAAATGCTCAAAGTCGATCACTGTCACAGCCGGCGATGATCCCGGCAACGCATCTAACGACAGTTCTTCTTGCTTGCCATTAAGGGATAGCACAACACTGAGCTTGACCTGCCCCCGCGTGCGCTCTTCTTGCGGAACAAGCTGGCTTAGCAGCATTTCATAACGCACCGCATCTGGGGCTGAGCCCTCGCGGAGCCTCAGTTCCTTGACCTCAACAATCCCCTCTTGGCCGTCTCGAACCAAGCGCTGGAGATAAGAGACGCGTTTGACTAGATCGAGGCGCTCCCGCTGTAATTCCGCGAGCGATTCTTGCGCTCGGCGCGTCGCCTCGCGGTCCATCTGATGCGACCGCTCTAAGCGCAGGCGCTCCTCACGTGCCCGCGCGACCTCCTCCGACAACATGCCTACTTCGGTTTGGAGCGCATCAACCCCAGCTAAGGCCTTGACCGCCTCATAACGGGCTAGCCAGTACCCTAACGAAAAGGTCGCCCCAATGACGAGCATCCAACCGAGGCTGACCAGCCAGCGCACGAGGGGGCGGACCACAGGCTTGGGGGCCCATCCGCGGACGCCGCCAACTCGCTGGCGCTGATCAGGGGCCACCGGAACCTTAAGGCGCCAATGCGGATAAGGCCAATCCCGTGGCTTCATCCCATCCGAACATGATGTTCATGTTTTGCACCGCCTGGCCGGCAGCACCTTTAACCAGATTGTCGATCACGGACTGGACCACCACGACCCCGGCCCCTAGCGGTTCCAGCACCGAGAGCCGACAGAGATTGGTCCCGCGCACAGACCGCGTCTCAACCGAGCAGCCCGACGGCAGCACATCGACAAAAGGCTCGGCACGATAACGATCCTCGAACAACGTCTGCAGGTCGACGTCCACACCGGAGCGCTGTAGCGTCGCGTACAAGCTCGCCTCGATCCCCCGCACCATGGGCACCAGATGCGGCACGAAGGTGAGCCCAACATCCACCCCAACAGCCTGCTTCAGGTTTTCGCAAATTTCAGGCTGATGGCGATGCCCGCCGAGGCTATAAGCCTTGAAACTTTCGCCGCATTCGGCCATGAGCAGCGCGGTCGAAGGTTTTCGGCCTGCGCCACTCACACCCGACTTCACATCCGCAATCAAACGCGATGCATCGACCAGACCCGCTTCCAGCAACGGCAGCAGCCCCAGCGTGACAGCTGTCGGGTAGCAGCCAGGATTGGCGACCAACCGCGCCCTTGCGATCGCCTCACGATTCACCTCAGGCAATCCATAGACGGCCTCTTCAACCAAGGTGGGCGCCGCATGCGTCATGCCGTACCAATGTTGCCAGACGCCTAGATCCTTTAAGCGAAAATCCGCCGCCAGGTCGATCACGCGGGTGCCAGCCTCAAGCAGCCCCCCGGCTTCGTGCATGGCCGTTCCATTCGGGGTCGCAAAAAAGACCAAATCGCAATCCGCAAGCCTCGCATCCTCTGGCGTCGTCAAGGCAAGGTCGATCTCACCACGCAGTCCCGGGTGAAACTCGGCAACGCCCGTTCCGGCATCCGAACGCGACGTTACCGCCTTGATGTCGACCTGCTCGTGCCTCACTAGCAATCGCAGCAATTCGGAGCCGGTATACCCGGTTCCACCGACAATACCGACTTTAATCATCCGCAGTCGCCCTGAATGCGATCATCAACATCGGCTCAGCCACAACTGCCACCGGCCGAGCCACAGGTACCGCAGCCACCGCCAGTGGCAGGAAGATTATTGAACACAAAGGTGGCGTTACCGTCGCCGGGATCGACGAAATCGATCTCGACGCCACGGATATGTTCAAGGGTGCCATCATCGACCACGACCTTGTAGCTGTCGAAATCCATGATGCCGTCGTTCGGATTCACCACATCGGTAAAGGTCATCCCGAAGCTAACGCCGCTACAGCCTCCAGAAGCCGCATAGACACGGACACCTTGGATCGCATCGTCGACATCCTCGAAGAGCTCGGCCAGCTTGGCTTGCGCCGAGGGGGTCATGGAAAGATCAGCCTCAGTGATGAGGGTTTGCATGTTAGTTAGCTCCGATTCAGCATCGCCGCAAAGGCCGCAATGTACAGCAGCCGAGCTCCCCTTTGCTAGACACAGAGGCCAGCTGCACGGCAAGGGTCAGATCTCAACCATCTCAAAATCCTCTTTCCCAGCACCGCATTCTGGACACTTCCAGGTCAGAGGAACCTCATCCCAGGGGGTTCCCGCAGCAATACCGTCGTCGGGCCAGCCTTCCGCCTCATCATAGATCAGCCCACAAATCACACACATATATCGCTTCATTGTCCTCAGTCTGCCCCTCACAGGTGCTCGTTTTCTGCTCAACCATGAAGGAATCAGGGTTGCGGAGTGGCTTTTCAACGCAGCGGTGTCAGATCACGGTTGCCATCGCTTCCAGGTCGCCAGAAAATGGCGGACCATTACCAGCCGCTAGCGACCACCAATCTCGACAGCTCAAGCGTGCTGCTCGCAGGCAGTCATCGCAATCCCGCCCGCCTGCCTTCCTTGCCACAGACCCTTTTCAGGAGCGAACCGATGTCCCGATCCCACGACTTCTTCACCGCGGCGCAGCGACACATCCCAGGCGGCGTCAACTCGCCGGTGCGGGCCTTCCGCGGCGTCGGCGGGGACCCGGTCTTCTTCGAGTCCGCCGCCGGCGCCTATGTCACCGATGTCGATGGCACGCGCTACATCGACTATGTCGGCTCTTGGGGGCCGATGATCCTCGGCCACACGCATCCCGAGATTCTCGCCGCCGTCATCGAGCGTGTCACCATGGGACTCTCCTTCGGCGCACCCACCGAGCTTGAAACACTGATGGCCGACAAGGTCTGCGAGCTGGTACCCAGCATGGATCTAGTCCGCATGGTGAGCTCCGGCACCGAGGCCACCATGAGCGCTCTACGCCTGGCCCGTGGCTACACGGGGCGCGACAAGGTGATCAAATTCGAAGGCTGCTACCACGGTCATGTCGACTCGCTGCTGGTCAAGGCTGGCTCCGGCATGCTCACGCTGGGCGAGCCAAGCTCACCCGGCGTGCCCGCGGCGCTTGCCGAACTCACCCTGACCCTGAATTACAACGACACCGAACAGGTGCGCCAGACCTTCTCCGAGATTGGCGATCAGATCGCCTGCATCATCGTCGAGCCAGTGGCCGGGAACATGAACTGCATCCCACCGGTTCCGGGCTTCCTTGAATGCCTCCGCGAGGTTTGCGATCAGCATGGTGCACTGCTGATCTTTGATGAAGTCATGACTGGATTCCGCGTTGCCCGCGGTGGCGCCCAAGAGCACTTTGGCGTTACCCCGGATCTGACCGCCCTCGGTAAGATCATCGGCGGCGGCATGCCGGTCGGCGCCTTCGGCGGCAAGCGCGCCATCATGGAGCACATCTCACCACTGGGGCCGGTCTACCAGGCCGGCACGCTATCCGGCAATCCCATTGCCATGGCGGCTGGCCTGAAGACGCTCGAGCTGATCTCCGAGCCTGGTTTCTACGACCGGCTTAGCGCCCAGACCGAGCGTCTGACGAGCGGCCTGGAGGAACAGGCGCGCAACGCAGGCATCGGTTTCAGCACCAACCACGCCGGCGCCATGTTCGGTCTCTTCTTCACCGAGGATGGTCCGGTCACCCACTACGCCCAAGCCACCGCTTGTCACCAAGACCAGTTCCGCCAGTTCTTCCACGCCATGCTCGATCAGGGCGTCTACCTGGCGCCCTCAGCCTTCGAGGCTGGTTTCGTCTCCGGCGCCCATCAAGATGCCGAGATCGACGCAACGCTGGAAGCCGCCGCCAAGGCCTTTGCCAGTCTCGCTCGCTAAGCCCCAGGCTGAACCGGCGCTCGCAATGAGCACCCTTTGCGCAACAGCCGCCTGGTGCTAGGCGTCTGATGCGCGATGGAAAGCCTCTTCGCACAGCCCCTCAACTGGATCGGCGCGCATCCTGGTTGGGCCTATTTGGCTGTCTTCCTAGTCGCCTTTGCAGAATCGGTCGCCGTCATTGGCATGGCGGTACCAGGGGTGATGATCCTATTCGCCGCCGGCGCCCTGATCGCCACTGGCGAGCTCGCCTTCTGGCCTACCGCCACATTAGCCATCGCCGGCGCCATCAGCGGCGATAGCCTGAGCTACTGGATCGGCGCCCGCTATCGGAACCAGATTCGCGCCCACTGGCCATTCAACCGGCACCCCAAACACCTCGACCTGAGCATTGCCTTCTTTGAGAAGTACGGTGCCATGAGTGTCGCCTTCGGTCGTTTTGTCGGCCCCGGCCGGGCCATCATCCCGATGGTCGCCGGCATGATGCGGATGCCGCGAACGCGCTTCGCCGCCGCTAATATCAGCTCCGCGATCGCCTGGGGGCCGGCCTATTTAGCGCCGGGCATTGTCTTTGGTGCCTCGCTGAAACTCGCCGCCGAGGCCGCCACGCGCCTCGCCCTGTTGCTCATCATTGTGAGCGCGCTGATCTGGGTTGCCGCCTTGACCGCACGGCGGCTGTTCCTGCTCTTGAGCCCCCAGGCCTCACACTGGGTGCAAACCCTGCTACGCTGGGGCAACCTCCATCCGCTGCTCGCACGTACCGCGCAGGCGCTCGCCGACCGCCAGCATCCAGATGCCGCCACCCTGACCACACTCGCCCTCGCCCTAGTGGCGGCGGCCGCCTTACTCGGTATCTCATTGAGCGCGGACCTCTTCGGTGCCTCGCAGCTGCGCATCAATCAGTTCGCGCTCGACCTTGGCCAAAGCCTGCATACGCCACTGGCTGACCAGCTCATGGCCGGACTGAGCCGCCTCGGCGAGCCCGTGATCACCATCCCGCTCGTCGTCGCTATCCTTGTCTATCTCAGACTCAGTGGCCAACAACGCGCCTTGGAATACTGGCTCGCGGCGCTTGCCTTCACCCTTCTGGTCGCCCCCACCCTGGGCTGGCTTGTGCGCATACCGCGGCCCGATCTCGGGCTCGGCCTGCGTTGGCCTTGGTCGTTCCCTAGCAGCCAGGTCTTGAGCGCCACTGTCCTTTATGGCTTTCTCGCCATCTCGCTCTCTCGCCCCCTCACACCCCGCTGGCGTTGGACACCTTATGCCCTTGCCGCCGCGCTCATCACCGCGGTCGCACTCGCACGGCTCTATGTCGGCGCCGCCTGGTTCACCGACATCATCGCCAGCATCGCCCTGGGCTTGCTCTGGATTGCCGCTTTAGGGCTCGCCTTTCGGCGCCATACCGAGCCACCAGAGCAGACCCTCGGTCTCGCCCTAGTGACCCTGATCGCCGCGAGTACCGCCTTCACGGCCGCCACGCTCACCCAACAACAGCAAGACGTCGAGCGCCACCAAGCAATCCGAGTGCCCATCAGTCTCACCGAGACCCAATGGCGCGCGCGCCGGAAACTGCCCACTCCAAGCCACCGCGAAGACCTCTGGCATCGCAATCGACGCCCCTTCGATATCCAATACGCCGGCGCGCTTGATCGCCTCGTTCAGGCGCTTGCTCCCCAAGGCTGGAAGCCCGCTGAGATGCTGAGCTGGCACAACGCGATCAAGCTGCTCTCGCCTTCGCTACCGCTTGCCGAATTACCCGTGATACCTCATGTGCACGACGGACATCACGATGACCTGACCCTGGTCAAGGATCTTTCAGACGGCCGCCGCCTAGTGTTCCGCCTCTGGGCCACCCGCGCTCAGATCGGCGACAGCACACCGATCTGGGCCGGGAATATCACCGAATTGACCAAAGAGACGATCGTCGACCTGTTAGTGCTCCCCATCACCATCCCGGTCGACGCCATCGGCAAAGAATATTGGCTCCCAGACTTGGAGCAGACGCCGAGGCTGCGCATGGACATGGGCATGCCGATCCTGCTGGCCCCCCGGGAGCTTGGTTTGCTCTCGAGGCCCTAAGCCGGCGCGTCGCCCCCAGGACGCTCAGGACTCCGCGCCCCAACGCGCCAAGAGGTGATGCGGGACCCCGAGATGATCCAGCACCCGCGCGGCCATGAAGTCGATCACCTCATCGACGCTCTGGGGATTGAAATAGAAGCCGGGATTCGCCGGCATGATCACCACCCCCGCTCGCGCCAGGCGCAGCATGTTCTCCAGATGGATGGTCGTGAACGGCGTCTCGCGCACGACCAAGATCAGCTTGCGCCCCTCCTTCATGGTCACATCGGCCGCTCGGTCAATCAGATCCTCGCTCAGTCCGGCAGCAATATTGGCGAGGGTACCCGTAGTGCAGGGCACGATCGCCATTGCATCCGGTGGATTCGTGCCGCTGGCAACAGGCGCCGTCCATTGTTGCCGGCCAAACACGCTGAGCTGCCCGGACTGCGCGTGGAAATACTCGGAAAAGAACAGCTCCGCCTCCTTGGGACGGCTCGGCACTTCAAGCCCCGACTCCATGCGAAGAACCACCTGTGCCGCCTGCGAGATCAGCAGATAAATGCGAACCTCAGCATCCACCAGCCCCTGTAGCACGCGCAATCCATAGCCGGTTCCAGAGGCGCCGGTCAGCGCGATGGCGATGGTCTTGGTCCAAGGATGCGGGGTGGGGTTGATCATAAAAACACTTTGACGTGCTAAGGCTTAGAAGACATCTATCAACGAGGTGCTGATTTGAGTACAACTGTCCCGCAATCAGCGGGGAAGTAGACAATGGACAGCTCCTTCGGTCATTGTCCTTCGACAATCCTCGCCTTAGGTCGCCGCGCTGAGCCCTTCGGCCTGTGCCAAGCGCTCGAGGATGCGCTGGTGGATGCCACCGAAGCCTCCATTACTCATGATCAGCAGATGGTCACCGGGCCGTGCCTGCGCCGTCGCGGCCATTAACACCTGGTCGAGCTCCGCGCAAAGCGTCAGCCGCTGGCCAAGGGCCGCCAGTGCCGTCGCCGCATCCCAGGCCAAATCCGGTGGGCTATACACCACCACCTGGTTTGCCGCATCCAACGCGCCTGCCAACGCATCGCCATGCGTCCCCATGCGCATGGTATTCGAGCGCGGCTCCAGCACGGCGATGATCCGCGCCGCCCCCACTTGGCGCCGTAGCCCTGCCAGGGTACTTGCAATCGCAGTCGGATGATGCGCAAAGTCGTCATAGACACGCACGCCGGACTCGATTCCACGCAGCTCCATCCGGCGCTTAACACCTTGAAAACGCGCTAAAGCCGCAATCGCCCGCCCGGGCTCGATCCCGATATGCTGCGCTGCAGCAACCGCCGAGAGTGCATTGCGCACATTGTGCAGACCAATCTGCGACCATTCGAGCAGCCCTTGCGCCTGCCCATGGAAGAACAGGCGAAACGCCGAGCCATCGGCAGCGCAGAGCTCGGCCTGCCAATCGCAGCGAGGCGCACCAGCTTCAGTGCCACCATCAGCGATCGTCACGCCTGTCGAGACGCAGGCTGTCCAGCAGCCCATCGCCAAGACCTCGGCAAGCGCTTCATCCTGCTGAGGGTGGATGATCCGTCCGGCACTCGGCACGGTGCGCACCAGATGGTGAAACTGTCGCTGAATCTGTGCGAGATCATCAAAGATATCGGCGTGATCGAACTCCAGGTTATTCAGCACCAAGGTCCGGGGGCGGTAATGGACGAACTTGGAGCGCTTGTCGAAAAACGCCGTATCGTATTCGTCCGCCTCGATCACAAAGTGCTGGCCTTCGCCGAGCCGCGCCGAGCGTCCGAAATCCAGCGGCACACCGCCAATCAGGAATCCAGGCTTGGCACCAGTGGCCTCGAGAATCCAGGCCAGCATGCTCGCCGTGGTGGTCTTGCCATGGGTTCCGGCCACGGCCATCACATGCCGTCCGCGCAGGCCCTGTTCGGCCAGCCACTGGGGTCCAGAGGTATAGGGCAGGTCTCGATCGAGCATCGCCTCAATCGCCGGCAGACCACGCTTCATCGCGTTGCCGACGACCACAAGATCCGGTACCGGACACAAATGCTCGGCCGCATAGCCCTGCATAAGATCGATACCGGCCGCCTCGAGCTGCGTGCTCATCGGTGGATAGACATTGGCGTCGGACCCGGTCACGCGATGGCCGAGCGCACGCGCAATGAGGGCAAGCCCACCCATGAACGTGCCACAGATACCGAGAATATGGAGATGCATCGCGGATCAGGTCCTCAGTCGATCGTCAACCTGCAGCCTCGACGAGGCCGCCGACGATCACGAAGGACAGCAGATCGAAGCCGATCGCAATGGCAGCGCCCTGTAATAGGGTTAAGTCAAAGGCATGGCGCAAGATATGCCCTGTCGCCAGAACGCTCCAGGCCACCAACATCAGGAACAGCAAGCCGGCCAACGCGAGCAGCCCGCTCTCGGCATCCAGCGGACGCGCAAGCCCAATCGGCAGCAAGGCGATCAGGGTAATGAGCGTATCCACCCCAAGCAGTGCGGTGGCGGTCTGCACGAAGCGCTCACGCCGCTCAAGCAGCCCTAGCGCCGCCCACAGGGTACCCAGCATCAGCCCCAGATCAAGCAGGCTCTGCAAGAGCCCGTTTCCAAGACCAACCCCCGCCGTCAGGCCCAACAACAGCCCGGCGCCGAGACCGGCAACGAGCAGCAGCAGCAGCAAAGCAGACGAAGCCGGCAGATCCTGCGGTGCTCGACGAAGCAGCGCGAGATCGATGAAAAAGTTGACGATGACAAGCACAACAAGGCGTCCGATCCAGCAAATCTGACTGACCATGATAGCGATGCGACCGCTCACTGGGAATCACCCGGTGGTGTTTCCAGGCCGCAATCTTCGAGTCGGGTCAGGTTGCACACCGACCACAGCAGCGGCAACCAGCCGCTGCTGGATCGGGATCTCTCAACGCCTTCGCGCTCGGTGCCACCCCGTAAAGCGATCACCGGTGAGCGCCAGCACCAGACCCGCCAGCAACATCAGCGCCGCCATGGTGAGTGGCACCTGGCTGCCAAAGCGAACGAATGGCGTCGACCCCACCCGCATCTCCAAGATCCCGGTGAGGGCCGCACGCTCGAACAAAGGCAACTGATCACGGATTCGGCCGCGTGGATCGATGATCGCCGAGATGCCGGTATTGGTCGCTCTGACGAGCCAACGCCCCGTCTCAAGAGCACGCAAGCGCGCGAACTCGAGATGCTGATGCGGTGCCAACGAATCGCCAAACCAGGCATCGTTACTGACATTGATCAGAAACGCGGCCTCGGGCAGCGCCTGCCTGACCTCATCTGGAAAGACATCCTCGTAGCAGATCGACACACCGACTGGCCAGCCCCCAACCTGCAGCAGGGGGCGCGCCATCTCACCGCGGCTGAAATCGGACATCGGCACCTCGAACCAATCGATGAGCGGCCTCAGTTGGGCCTTGAACGGCAAAAACTCACCGAAGGGCACCAAGTGGCGCTTGAAATACTGATCTTCACGACTGCCCAAGCTGACCAGTGCGTTGTAATAGCGGCCATCCGGCTCTGACACCGGCAGGCCGATAACCACCTCCGTACCCGCCTCGCGCGCGGTGACGCCCAGCGGCTGCAGGAGAGACGCCTCGACACGATGGAAAAACTCAGGAATCGCCGTCTCCGGCCAAACGATCAGATCGCTGTCCAGCGAGGCTTTAGTGAGGGTCAGATAGAGATCGAGTGTCGGCAGCAGACCGTCGGGAGCCCACTTCACAGCCTGCTCAACATTGCCTTGGATGATGCTCACTTGGATCGGGCGCTGCTCGGCATTCGGTGCTGGGCGGGTCCAGTCTATCGGCCAGAGCAGTCCAGCGCAGAGCCACAGCAGCCCCAAACCTGCCATCGCGCGCCAGCGTGCTTGCCGGCGCCACCTCAACCCTCCCCAGAGCAGCCCGGCCGAGGCCGCGACCGCGAGGCTCAGCCCATGCACACCGAGCACCGGCGCCAAGCCGCCCAATGGTCCATTCAATTGCCCATTGCCCGCAAAAAGCCAGGGGAAGCCGGTGAATAGCCAGCCGCGAACCCATTCCATGATGACCCAGATCGAGGGAAACAGAAGTAAGGGGCCAACCCAGCGCCATGCCGAATCCTTGGTGGCAACAGGATGCTCAAGCAGCCGGATCAGCCAAGCCGTGAGCCCATAGTAGAGGGCCATGACAGCCACGAAGAGCAGCATCAGCAGATTAGCGATTGGAGCCGCCATGTTGCCGAACTCGTTCAGGCTGATCCGAATCCAAGCAACACCAATGCCGAACAAGGCAACGCCATAGAGCCAGCCGATCGCAAAGGCGCCAGCTCCAGTGCGACCACGCAGCGCCTGATAAAAGCCCAGCAGCGAGAGCACCGCCAGCGGGTAGACCCCAAAGGGAGCGAAAGAGAACACCATAAGCGCACCAGACAGCAACGCCATCAGCGCAGACAGCCAGCCGTCGCGCAGAACCCTCATGAACGCTCAGCGCTGAGGCGCCAACGAGGATTCATGGTAAGGCCCCAAACGGGAAGAACCCGACGGGAAGACGCATCGCCCATGATTCGAGGGATTGCGCATGCTCCAGGGCCACCCTGCAAGATGCGTTGCTTAGGCTGCATCTGCTGCATGATCAGGCTCAGCGCAAAGGGGCCTGCTTAGTCATAACGCTCGTCCTTCCAGCGACGCAGCGCCGTAAACACCGGCGTGGGCCCGTCCAGCGGTGCGCCGGCAAAACGCTCCGCAGCCGCGATGACCACCGGCTCCGCGGTGCGCAGAAAGGGGTTCACCGACAATTCATCGGCCAGGGTTGTCGGCACTGTCGGCAGCCCCTGAGCACGCCGCTGCTCAGCCGCAGCTATCGCGGCCGCAATCGCCTGACTCTGCGGCTCCACCCAGCGCGCAAAGCCGAGATTGGCGAGCGTGTACTCGTGCGCGCAGTAGCAGCCTGTGCTGGGAGGCAAGGCCGCTATCAGGCGCAGCGAGGCCGCCAGATCCTCGACCCTGCCATCGAAGACCCGCCCACAGCCAGCGGCGAACAGGGTATCGCCGCAGAACAGGCAGTCATCTGTCCGGTAGGCGATGTGCGTTGCGGTATGTCCGGGGACCGCCATGACCTCAAGCTCGATGGCGTCTCCAGCTCCATCAGACCTCACCTGATCGAGTCCAGTCTCAAGTCCTGTCCGAGAAGGTTTAGGATCAAATCCAGCCAGACGCACGCGATCACCATCGGCGACCACCCGGGTCAGTCCCGGAATACGCGGGTCCCGCGGCCCGAACACCTCGACCCGAGGCCAGCGTTGACGCAGCTCCGCCAAACCGCCGATGTGATCGCCATGATGATGGGTGATCAGGATCGCATCCAGCCGCAGCCCATCGCGCCGCAGGCGCTCGATCACCGGCGCGGCTTGACCAGGATCGACAACCGCGCAAGAGGCGTCACCAGGCCGATGCAGCAGCCAGATATAGTTGTCCTCAAAGGCGGGGATGGGCTCAATGGTTAGGTTCATCGTGGAGCTTTTACAATTTGCTGAATCTGATCGTGAAAATTGTATTTAGCCATCCTTTTCAAAAGCTTAGCAAGTACTCGACTTTGGCCTT